>JAZUPL010000048.1:0-32058 GCA_045605175.1 Eubacteriales bacterium
TTGGTGGCGACAGTGGTCTTGTATTTAGCACCGAAGCTGTAAAGGACCTCATAAAGGATCTTCCCAGAGCAGACGACATCGCCAATATGACAAACGAAGAGATGCGTTTGTCCTACAACATTGAAATATCTACCCAGTTTGGTAACTGTGACTTTGTTCTTACCGGCGTTATCGGTGGTGGATACGAGAAGATTAGAACCTTGGCTCGCATTGTCGCTGACTATGTAGATGTATATGTAGCAGATGACGGCACCTATACCTTCAATTTGAGAGTTCCTGCCAAGTTCTCTGAATATGTTCTTAAAGCTGCCAAGAGTGGACAATTCTCCGACTCGCTCAAGCAGAAGATATTCCTTGCGTTCTCCAAGGATATAAACGATGTATATGCTCTTTACAACAGACTCACATTCGATGATATCATCGAGCTTTTGAACAACATTAACTTCGAGGGCATCCTTGATAGCGAGTTTGTAAAGCAGTATGTTGACTTATCCGGACTTACCAACGAAAAGATTATAGAGAAGGTAAGACAGTTCGAGCGTTACTTCAACAAGCTTATGCCCTATGCCGAGAAGATATTTGCCAAGATTCCCGAGAGATTTAAGGACAACACCCTTATGGATCTCTACTATGGAAATGGTGAGTTCGGCTACGAGGGTACCCATACCGTAAATATTGAAAAGGTGCTTACCGCTATTAGCGCTGAATATGGTCCCAAGCTTGCAGCTTTCATTGATAGAGAGACCATAACCGCCAGCGTTGATATCAACATCTCCTTCGACAAGATTAATAGTGTACAGTATGTTGTAAACGGCGAAACCATTCGCGAGGGCTTCCTCCCTGCGGGCGCAGACGTTGCATTCTTCTCTGGTGTTACCGAGGTAGAGGGCAGACCTATCCTCGCTTGGGTAGACGAAGAGGGTACTGTTATCACCGAGATGCCCGACGAGGACGTTGTTCTTACCGCGGCATTCTCCTCTGATTTTGATATTCTTATCAGCGGCGCTATTTCCAAGACCTACGATGCTACCGAGAGTGTAGTTAAGGTTATTGTAAGTGGTTCTGACTCTGCTACCTATGTATACGAGTGGTACAAGGATGGCGCAAAGATAGACGTTACCACCGACTCCTTCATGGTTAAGAATGTGAAGGACAGCGGCACATACTACTGTGTTGTTACTGTTACCGACGGTACGTACACCACCCCACTTACCTCGGACGAGGTTGTTGTTGATATCGAAAAGGCATTTATCGACAAGTCCACCGTGACATGGGATTACACCGATGCGTTTACCTATGACGGAAAGGAAAAGACCGTTCTTGCAACAGGTCTTCCCGCAGGTGTAACCGCTCTTTATACCAACAACAAGGGTATAGATGCAAAGACCTATATCGCTGCTATTACCGAACTTGTTGTTGATTCTACTGTATTTGATGCAGAAAACTACGAACTTGACCCCGCTATCGTAGGTTTGACCCGCGAGTGGGTTATCAATCCTCAATCGGTTGATGTCAGTGGCATCAAGTGGAATTACACAAGCCCGTTTGTTTATAACGGCGAAGAAAAGACGGTAGAAGTTGATCCTACCACTATTCCCGTGGGCGTTGTGCTCGGTGCATATACCGAAAACAAGGCAACCAATGTTGGCAAATATACTGCCTCTGTTGCAGTAAACCCTGAAAATAGCAACTATACAATTGCAGGAACCGTTCCTACTCAAACATGGGAAATCACCATTGGTGTTATCACCATTCCTGATCCCGTTTGGAGTGCAACCTCCTTTGAATATGACGGTACAGAAAAGACTGTTACCATTACCAACCTGCCAGAGGGTGTTATTCCCACCTATACAGGTAACACCGCTATCAATGCAGATACATATACCGCAACCGTAACCCTTGCTTCAACCAATCCCGGTTATTCTTTGAGTGCTACATCTTTCACCTATGAGTGGAAGATTACCAAGCAGGTTGTAGATATGTCGGGTGTATATTGGGATTACTTCGAGGCGTTGGTATATAGCGGTGAGGAGCAGAGCGTTGTACTTGGTGGACTTCCTTATGACCTCCCCGCAGACTTCGTAGTAAACTACGAGGGCAACAAAGCAACCAACGTTGGTGAATACACCGCGAGTGCAACATTCACCTACGATACTGCAAACTACAATGTAATCGGCTTTAACGCCGAGTTCCTCACTTGGGAGATAGTAAAGGCGGACGTTGTTCTTGACGTCACCTTCCCCGATGTAACCGTGGAATATGACGGAGCGCCTCACAAGATTGAGATTGTGGGAACACTTCCTTCCTATGTAACCGTTACATATACTCAAAACGAGTTTACATATATGGGCGTCTATGTTGTTACTGCCAACTTCACAGTAACCGATACTCTTAACTACAACGAGTATATCGCACCCATGAGTGCAACTCTAACCATTAAGACAAAACTTAACAAAACTCACGAGTACAGAGATAGTGAGGGAACTCTTATCGTTGGTGTAACCAGTGAAAAGGGTATTCGTGGTGACTATAACTTCATCGTTACCGATGACTCTCACGTTTATACCGGCTTCGAACTTCCCGATGACCAGTACGGTAGAGTAATTACCGCATTTGACATCAGTTTCGCACTTGACGGTGTTTATATGCCCCTTGAGAATGACACTTACACCGTAACTATGCTTCTTCCGGAGGCATATCGCAACGGCTATGACATCAAGGTAGTTTACGTTGACGAGGACGGAAACGTTGAACTTCACGAGGCAACTATTCAGGGCGACTACATCGTATTCGAAACTACTCACTTCTCCACCTATGCCGCAGTAAGCATCGAGCCTGCTCCTGTTGAGGAAGAGCCTGCTGACTTTACTTGGCTTTGGATACTTATAATCGTTATTGTAATTCTTCTTATAATTGCAATAATTCTCTTCTTCATCTTCCGCAAGAAGGATAAGGGAACCGATGAAGGTAGCGACGAGCCTCTTCCCGTAGTTGAGCCCGAAACCGAGGAACAAACTCCTGAGGAGGAAACCACCGAGGAGCCCGAGGTAGAAGAGCCCGCCGAGGAAATCGTAGAAGAGCCTGTCGAAGAGCCCATAGCAGAAGAGCCTGTCGAAGAAGTTGTCGAGGAGCCCGTAGCAGAAGAGCCTGTTACACAGCCTCTTGTTATCGAGCCTGTAATAGTTCCTATTCCCACACCCACTCCCGTGGCAGACGAGGACGAGGATATGAGCCAGACTATCGTAGATGGCGAGGTCGTATATGTTCGTTACAGAAGTTCCTTCGAATCAAGACTTATCCAGTCTGACAACGATATCCAGGATTACTACACAGTAATCAAGAACAAGTTGATGTCCTACAAGGGTGTTAAGGCAAGAACTTCCTGGAACTTCGAGTCCTTCAACAAGGGCAGAATCCAGTGTGCTAAACTTAATATCAAGGGTAGAACACTTCTTATTTACATCAATCTTGATCCCTCGCAGTACAGCGAGAGCAAGTATCACTTCACCGACGTTTCCGACAAGCCCAAGTTCGAGAAAGTACCTATGATGCTCAAGGTTAGAAGCGAGAGAGCGCTTAAGTACACCATTGAACTCATCGAGGAAATGATGAGAATACTTGAAATCCCTGAAATAGAGGCGGCGACCGTTGATTATCATATGCCTTACGAAACCACCGAGGCACTTGCTAAGCGTGGACTTGTTAAGGTTATCCTTCCTCCCGGAATGACTCTTGACGAGAACTCCAACATCGTTAGAGTTAACGTTTCCGAACTTCTTGAAGGTGTCGTAACCGAAAAGCCTAAGGATGACAACGTTATCGCAATTCCCGTTGTGATAGAGCCTACCGTAGAAGAGGTTGTGGAAGAGCCTGTCGAGGAAATTGTCGAAGAGCCTGTCTTCGTAGATGCAGAAAAGGCAGACGAATTGCTCACCGACGAGGAAGCGACAGCAAAAATCGAAGTAATTCACACCGGCGCCAACAAGCGTCACGGTAAATTGGTTGAGATAAACCTCGACGTAATTTGTGAAAACTCCGAGGACGGCGAAACCATAACTGTTGAAAGCCTTAAGGTTAAGGGCTTGATATCCAAGAAGGCTGCAAGAATTAAGGTGCTTGCACGTGGAGTTATGAACAAGAAACTCACCGTCATTGCATCCAAGTTCTCTCTCGCGGCTGTCAAGATGATTACTCTTGCCGGCGGTATTGCAGAAATCGAGGACTAATAAAAGAGAAATCGAGGACTGATAAAACAGTAATTGAGGACCTGAAATTAGAAATCGAAGACTAAATAACAAACTGCTACCCCCAAGTGGGGGTAGCAGAAAAGAAAACGAGCCGAAAAATCGGCTCGTTTTTTATTAGTATTATTAGAACTTTGGGGTTTTCTACATTATTATATTTATATAGTTTTGTTGATTCTTATATAAACGGTGGGATTATCTTCTTCATTCTTTCCACTTGACACGGTGACAAACTCGTATTCACCCTCATGGAACTCTCCGTGGAGGTATTTTTCACTGCTCTCGTTATCCACACCAAAGTAGGACAAAATCTTCTTTACAGTACCAACACCACCGAAGGCGTGCCCGCGAAACAGACTGTATTCCATATCCCCGTCCTCCTCGTCAAATGTGAGGTTAAGTTCGGAAGGGCCGTCGTTGCCACGGAGTTCTATTCCCACCTTGCCAAAACCGAGGAACGTAAGCACAAGCGTCTTTCCCTCGTTTATCATAGCGCTGTCACGGGAGGTAAAGCGACCTATGTATCTAATCTCGGCGTAGGAAATCTCAATAACACGGTAGAAATAAATAGCAAAGAAAATTATACCCGCCGCAGAAATGAGCATAAGTGGGTATAACTTAAATGTGTTTTCTGCGTGGGGATTGTAGATTATTGATACAACAAGCAAAAGCACAAGTGGCAGTTCTACCCAAAAGGCGAGCAGCCGAGTGCAAAACAAATATATTTTTTTCATTCAGACCTCTTTAATGATTTTTGCGATTATAAAAAATAAGTTTGGTAAAAGTACGCCATCTGCTCTTAATTATATCATAAAAATTCCAAAAAGTAAATAGGACGGCGGGGTTCTTTACAAATTGAACCGCTCTTTTTGATTAAAGCAAATCGTGATCGATAGATTCAGCCATTTTGACTTTGTATTCTCCCGAGATGTGAACATAAATCGTCGATATGTTCGCCAAAGACGAACTCGATATGCTTTCGCTTCGCCCAAGCTCGATATATTGCCGCTACGGGTCAATTCGATATGATAAAATGCCTCGTTTGCGAAGCAAACATATCGAGCCGAAGGTATATTTTGATAGAGCAGAGAAAAGAATAAAGGCTCCGCATAAAGCAGAGCCTTTGAAAGACAAATATAAAATTATCTCTTTGAGAACTGAGGAGCGCGACGTGCGGACTTGAGACCGTACTTCTTTCTCTCCTTCATTCTGGGGTCACGAGTGAGAAGGCCGGCCTTCTTGAGCAGAGGCTTGTAAGCCTCGTCTGCAACGAGAAGAGCGCGAGCAACACCGTGACGGATAGCACCTGCCTGACCGGAGAAACCGCCACCTCTTACGTTTGCAACAATGTCAAACTTGCCGATGGTTTCGGTTACGCCGAAGGGCTGATTTACGATAAGCTTAAGAGTTTCAAGGCCGAAATAATCATCGATATCTCTGCCGTTGATGGTGATAACACCTGTGCCGGGGTAAAGACGAACTCTTGCAACAGACTTCTTTCTTCTACCGGTACCATAGAAATAGGGCTTTGCACTTGTATACATAATTCAATATCCTCCCTTAGTCAAGTACGATAGGCTGCTGTGCTGCCTGCTCGTGATTTTCGCCTGCGTAAACATGAAGACGGGTGAAAGCCTTTGCGCCAAGAGAGTTATGGGGAAGCATACCCTTAACTGCAAGTTCCATAGCCAACTCAGGACGAGTAGCCATAAGTTTCTTGTACTGAACTTCCTTAAGACCGCCGATGTAACCGGAGTGATGACGATAGAACTTCTGCTCCATCTTCTTGCCGGTGAGGACAGCCTTGCCTGCATTGATGATGATTACGAATTCGCCACAATCAGCGTGGGGGGTGAACTCGGGTCTGTGCTTGCCGCGAAGAATGGTAGCGGCCTTAACTGCGGTCTTGCCAAGAGGTTGACCAGCAGCATCAATTACAAACCATCTGCGCTCGATGGTCTGTGCGTTTGCCATATAAGTGGACATTTTCTTTTCCTCCATTTTTGGTTTTCATCGCTTTGATGAATTTCTTTTTTCAAGCCCGATAATTATAACACATTACCCACATCTTGTCAATAGGTTTTTAAATATTTTTTCTCGCTAAAACGATTTAGAAAACCAAACCTCTCGTTTTCTCTTGTTTTCTCTTGTTTTCTCTCGTTTTCTAAAATCCTATGAAAAAATATTTTTTTGCTTTTGCACAAAAATTCTCGTGTATTTTATTAAAATGCTACAAAAATCAGTCCTATGTCATATTCGAAAAGTCAAATCTGTCAAAGTAATGTCCCCAGGTATAGTGGTTGTTAAAGTTGCCGATATGCTCCTCTGTTGCGTGGAAAATCACCATTTCGTTTGCACCTATAAGGAAGCCGTCGGGATTGCTCTCGTCGGGTATCGAAACCGAGCAATTGTCAGGTCCAAAGTAGAGGTAAACGTCGCAAAGACTCTCGCAACCGCGGAAGGCTCCGTCCTCGATACTACGAATGTTTTCTCCGAGGTGCAAAATTTCAAGGTTAGGAATTTCGCACAGTACGTCGGCACTTATGCTTATTACGGGAAGTTCACCCACCGAGTAGGGAATTGTAATTTCCTTTTCTGCGTTTTGCCTTGCCTTTTCGGTAACGGCTACAATTTTTTGACCTATTACAGTACCGTCAGGCAAACTAACCTCTTGATATTCGAAGTAATCAAGGAAGATGTTATCACCGTCAACAACTTCGTTGTCACCCTCTCTGCCTGGAGCGTCGGGGGTATAGAGGGTAATAGGTGTATTTAGACCAAGAGCACCTCTTAGGTCCTCTATAAGCATATTTGTTCTTGCTATGACACCTGCATCGTTAAGGTGCATATTTGTGTCAAAGAAGTAGCCCCAGTTCATTATGTAGTCGTCCATATCCGAGATGATAGGGCAGAGCAAAACTTCATCGAGGTAGGCTTCAAAGGCGTCGATTTTCTCCTTTGTTACCCCCTCTTCGAGGGCGAGATTATTGATAGGGCAGTAGGAGAAGAAGACCTTGACACCCCTGTCCAAAAGAGTCTGGCAGTAGTCATTGAAATAGTCGATAAAATCCTCTGAAACTATATTTTTGTCAAATCCAAAAAGTGTATTAGGGTCGTACCCCATAGCAAGAGTGTTGTAAGGTCTTGGGTAGTTTATATCCCCGTATTGGTTGAAATTTTTTGAGTTATATACACCGTCAGGGTTAGGCTTTTGGTCATAGGACGCCTTCCGTTCAAGATATTTTGGAAACGCCTCGTTTAGTGCCTGGTTATTCTCTACGGCTATAATATCATACAACTGTGGGCTTACATCTATCGCCTGCCAAACCGCATCTGCGCCAAAGTATAGGCTCATAGTTTGGGCATCAGGCTCAGGGGCAAACACCACCACGTCGCCCTCATTCATGGCATTTACTGACAGGTCGAGCATAACCTTTGAGCCAAGGGTGGCATAAAGACCGAAGTTTACAACCTCCATACCTGTATATCTGCCAAGAAGTTCGCTGTCAAGACCAAAGGCAACCGACGAGCCTCCAACCACCACGAGTTTAGGCTCTTTAATAGCACAGAGTCTATCGTATTTTGCACCGAGTTCGGCAACAAAAACGTTATCGTATATAGAGGGGGAGGTCGCTTTTGGCAAGGTGTTAGAGAGAGGTATAAAAATTATAGCGAGAGCGATAAGAATAGCAACTATCGGGTTAAAGATAACCCAGAAAAGTATAGACCAAACAGAAGGCTTCT
Source organism: Eubacteriales bacterium (assembly GCA_045605175.1). Taxonomy (GTDB): domain Bacteria; phylum Bacillota; class Clostridia; order Oscillospirales; family CAG-272; genus UBA1740. The sequence goes on from JAZUPL010000048.1 coordinate 7,989, forward strand.
TTTTTGCCTGTGTAGTAGTGTCGGACATAAAGATCTCCCTTATATTTGCTTGTTCACGCTCTTGTATTCATCGTAATAGCGGTAATAGTGACATTCTGTTGTATTTCGTCCGAGAAAGTCGGTCATTTCGTCCTCGTCAAGACTCAGGGAGCAGGAGTATTCCTCGGTATATTCATCATAGACGTAAAACTCACAACTTTCGCAATTAGAGGGTGTCTTTGGAGTGTATTTATAGAAGTCGAGAGCCATTATCAGCCACCGTTACCCGAAAAAATAGAAACCACGGTTAATAAGATGAATATTATAACTACGCAAGCGATACCTATAATAGAGGTAAGGCGCCCCCTTTTCTCGTTCTCTTTGATTTTTTCGACAAGTTCCTGAAATTCGAGGCTCGCCTCGTTTGCCAACTCTTGTATAGCAACCTCAGGATTGTCCGAGTTTTGGATTCTTTCCTTCGTTTCGGCAACGAGGGTGAGGAAGTTTTTGATATCACTATTGAGGGTTTCCTCGCTTACTTTACCGCTATTAACTTCTGCACCAAGAGAGAGGCAATATTCATCTCCCTCCTTAGTCTGGGCGGTAGAGAGCACCAAGGATGCTGTCAGATATTTTGCCTTTTCGGGACTTTCGAGGCTATTCATAACCCTGTCCATATAGTCAAATTCGAGTTTTACACTAACTCCGAGGGTGTCAAAGCCATCCATTGCCTTGGTTAGTGTTTCGGTCATTTTTTCAAGTGCTTCTTTGTAGTTCATTTTTATCCCTTTAATTAAATAGTTAGAATATTGCGTTTATAACGATACAGATAACCGCCACTACCAAAAGGACAGCGGTGCAAGCGAGTGCAAATTTGAGATTGCTCTTGCTTGATGCGTTTAACCCCTCGAGCATTTCTTCATATTCCTTTTGGAGTTGCTCGTCAAACTCCTTGTTTATCTCTTTTATAGTGGCGCTTACATTATCCGAGCCTTCAAGCCTTGTGCGAATATCCAAGAGCCTTCCAAACAACTCGTCGCGCCTTTGGTCGAGTGTGTCGGTATCTACTACCGCCGTATCGGTGGAGGGGGAGTAGATAACATCGGCGTCGAGGGAGAGAAAGAGGGTTTCGTTCTCCTCAAGTTCATCGGTAGAGATAGCCACCGCACCAAACATAGAGATCAATTCCTCGCCTTGCTCGGTGTCGTTATAGGTGGTAGAAACGTCACATCTGACGGTAACAGGCAGATTTTCGAACATCGCCTCTGCCTTCTTCATCTCATTATCGAGATACGCTCTCGCTTCTTCTATACTGATAAATGCCATAATTCCTCCATATTATAATATCTTGTTGTCAATTTTATATTTTCCCTTGATGCGTTTTAGACCGTATTGGCACTTTATCGCCATTTTGAAAATCAAGTCACCGTTTACACCTACGCAGTTGTCAATTCCGTCAAGAAACGCCCTTGCCGAGGGGTAAAAATCCGAGGTTGTGGCAAATATTCCGCGACTACCTCCGCCTGCACAAACCGCACCGTAAAAGCCACGCACTACGGTTTCGGAGGACAATTCGAGGCGATTTTTTGCCTGTACCATAATCCTCTCCCTAAAACCGAGAGGACTTACGGTGGATATAATTCCGTCTATACCGCCGTCTGCCGAGCCACCGCTTGTGCGGTTTTCTGTAACCGTGACACCAAAGGATTGAATATATTTACCGAGCAAAGTCATAATAAAATGCTCGAAGAACTCGCCACCTCTTGAATGTATTCGGGAGAGAAAATCTGCTTTAAGCGAGAGCATCTCGGCTATATTGTCAAGTTTAGCCATTTTTTCTGGTAGTATGTAATATGCTCCGTCTTTAACTCCGATAAGTCCAAAGCGGATAAGCCTTGCTATCACCTGACCGTTTAAGGAGTAGAGAATATTATCATCTTTTGTGGTATTTGTTTTGTATGTTCCAAAGGTGCTTTCAAGATAGTCGCGTATCTGTTGCTTGTTTTTTGGCCCACTCTTTAACAGTTCGAGAATTTCCTTTTCAAGGCTCTCTGCCCGCAGAGCCACAAAGCGACAGGAAGCGCACACAATTCTCGAATTTTCCTCGGAAATTACACCTGTTTCGAGCATCTCTGCAAGAACCTCTGCAACCGAGGAGCGTGTTTCGGTTGTCTTACCTATATCACGGTGCGAATGTACAGACAGACCGACGAGTTTACCTGTTACCTCGTCTATAAGTGCCTCTCTTTGGAGCGCCTTTTTTTCTATAACACTAAAAATGGTGTTATATATTCGCTTGTGAGTGAACATACACCCTCCATATATACTTATTCATTTTAATTTTAGCACAAACTTGTTAACAATTCAACAATTTTAAGAAATAATAAGGCGAAAGAAATATTTATTCTTATCGCTTAGTAATCTTCTGCCTAAACAGCAAAAAGCACGATACGAGTGTACCGTGCTTTGAGTATTATACCTGTGAGCCATAAAAACTCTTCTTGGCAAAATTAGTGAGCAAACTGACTGTTATACAAGTGACGGTAAAATCCGCCCTTTTCGAGTAGTTCGATGTGTGTGCCTTGCTCTACTATGTTGCCGTCCTTCATAACGAGAATAAGGTCTGCCTCTCTTATGGTGGACAGACGGTGAGCAACAATAAAACTTGTTCGCCCCCTCATCATATCAAGGAAAGCCTTTTGTATTCTCATTTCTGTCATTGTGTCAATGGATGAGGTCGCCTCGTCGAGTATTAGCATAGGTGGCAAGGAGAGCATAACTCTCGTTATACATAGCAATTGCTTTTGCCCTTGCGAGAGGTCCTCGCCGCCCTCACCGATTTTGGTGTTATATCCGTTTTTCAGTCGCTTGATAAAACTGTGGGCGTGTGACGCCTTTGCCGCGGAGATAACCTCTTCGTCGGTGGCATCAGGCTTGCCTACGGTGATATTTTCACGGACGGTGCCGTTTTTAATCCAAGTGTCCTGCAAGACCATTCCATAATTTCGCCTAAGGCTTTTGCGTGTGGTTTCTCTTATGTCGGTGCCATCTACTAAAATAGCCCCGCCCTTAACGTCATAGAAACGCATAAGCAGATTTATTAGCGTGGTTTTTCCGCAACCCGTCGGGCCTACAATGGCTATCCTCTGTCCGGGCTTTACTTCAAGAGTAAGCCCCTCAATAAGAGGTCTGTCTTCGGTATAAGAGAAGGAAACATCAGAGAGCGATACGAAGCCCTCTGCCTCGCCTAGCACCCTCGCGTTGCTCTTATCCGCTTCCTCTGGTGGCAACTCCAACAGGTCGAAAATTCTCGAAACACAGGCAAGAGCGTTTTGGAATTCGGTAATAACGCCCGAAATTTCGTTAAAGGGCTTGGTGTACTGATTTACATAGGCGAGCAGGGAAGTGAGGTGTCCGATTTCAAGCACCGCTGCCCCCAAGACGCCAACACCCGACAGGGCAATAAATCCGCCTGCCAAAGCAACTACCGCATATACCACGTTGTTGACAAAACGAGTGGTCGGATTTACTAAAGAGGAGAAGAAAATAGCCTTTAATGTGCTTTTTCCAAGACTTTCATTTAGTTCGTCAAAGCGTTCTATCGATTCATCTTCATGAGAAAAAGCCTTTACAACCTTTTGGTTTCCAAGCATTTCGTTAAGGAATCCTGTCTGCTCGCCCTCATTCTCGGACCTTTCCTTAAACATACTGTGCGTGCGTGAGGAAATAAACCTCGCAACGAATAAGGAAAGCGGGGTGAGAACAACGACGATAATTGCAATAACCCAATTTATATAAATCATAAATGCCAGAGTGCCGACTATTGTAAGTACGCCTGTAAACACCTGGGTAAAGCCGAGAAGAAGCCCCTCGGCAAACTGATCGGCATCGTTAATAATACGATTTACTATATCTCCGTGAGCGTGGTTGTCAATGATAGATAGGGGGAGGGATTGCAGTTTTGTAAAGGCATCGTTTCTTAAATCCCTGAGGACACCGTAGGCGATTTTGTTGTTGATAGCCGACATTATCCATTGTGAGAGGGCAGTAATGCCTATTAGAATTATTGCAAAAATCAACAACTCACCAATACGCCCAAGTTCCACATTTCCCTCACCAACTATGAGGTTTATTGCTTCGCCTATAATCAGAGGAATTGCAAGCGTGAGCAGTACGGTAATAATTGCAAAAAGCAGTGAAAAGGGTAGCAGGAATTTATATTTCCCGATATATTTTAACGCCTTTTTGAGAGTGCCTTTTTTGGCTGTTGTTTTTTCTTTAGCCATTTGTAGCACCTCCAAACTGGGAGTTGTAAATCTCCCTGTAAATATCACAGTCGGCGAGCAACTCTTTATGAGTGCCGATACTCACCGCCCGACCATCGTCCAAAACGATAATAAGGTCTGCGTGCATAACCGATGAGGCTCTTTGAGATACGATAAAAATGGTAGTGTCGCCATCTAAATTTTTGAGAGCCACCCTGAGCGAAGCATCGGTAGCGTAATCAAGAGCAGAGGCAGAATCGTCTAAAATCAGTATAGACGGATTACCTACCAAAGCCCTCGCTATTGTAAGCCGTTGCCTCTGACCGCCCGAGAGGTTTGTACCACCCTGTTCGATAAGAGCATCAAGCCCACCTTTTTCCAAAACAACACCGTCTGCCTGTGCTATCCTGAGTGCTTCGTAAATCTGTTCGTCGGTGGCAGTTTTGTCACCCCAGAGCATATTTTCGCGAATACTACCCTTAAATAGCACCGCCTTTTGAGGAACTATACCTATTCTATCTCTTAGGTATGAAATATCGTATTCAGCGGTAGGCACGCCATCGATAAGCACCTCGCCACCTGTCGGGGTGTAGAAGCCCGGAATTAGGTTGACAAGCGAGGTCTTGCCTGAGCCTGTGCCACCAATAATGCCAATGGTCTGTCCCTTGCCTGCGACGAAACTGATATCGCTAAGCGACTCCTCGCCCGCACCATCGTAGGTTAAGGACACCGAGCGAAATTCTACGGCAGACTCTCCCTCTATACCACTTGTGCGAGTGCCACAAATATCCGTGCTTTCGACATTAAGGACGTCCGAGATGCGCTTTGCCGAGGCGAGTGCTCTCGATATGCTTATTATAAGATTTGCGAGTTTTACAAGTTCTATTAGTATTTGCGACATATAGTTGTAGAGTGCTATAACCTCACCCTGTGTCAACTCACCCGACTCTACACGCACAGCACCAATCTGAATAAGCCAGACTATTGCTAAATTTATAAGCACATAGGTCAGGGGATTTGTCAAGGCGGAAATGGCACTTACGTTTTTCTGCACCCTTGTAAGGGTGTCGTTTTTTTTCTCAAATTCGCCTACCTCGTCCTCCTCCTTGCAAAAAGCACGGATAACCCTCGTGCCCGACAGGTTTTCTCTCGCCTTTTCAAGAAGCGAGTCGGTGCCCGCTTGGGATTTTTTATACATAGGCATAGTAAAGAACATAATGCCGAATACAACTATTGACAAAGCGGGAATAACCGCAACAAAGGAAAGAGCAGAGTCGAAATCTACGGTAAATGCCATAATCATAGCACCAAAGACTACGAATGGCGAACGCAATAGAAGACGCAGAGTAAGGTTAAGACCGTTTTGCAGTTTTTGGGCGTCTGCGGTCATTCTCGTAATCATAGTCGAAGTGCCTATTTTGTCAATATCACGGTAGGAGAGCGACTGCATTTTTAGGAACATCGAGCGCCTTACATCCTTAACGAAGCCGACTGCCGCTTTTGCCGAAAAATATTGGGCAGTGACGGAAAATAGAAGGCCGACAGCCCCCATACCGACAAGCAGAAGGCACATACCCGTGATATATCCCGTATCCGAATTTTTTATACCTATATCAACAATAGCGGCTATAATGAGAGGGACAATAAGTTCTAAGGTTGCCTCGGCGAGTTTGAACAGTGGGCCGAGAATAGTCTCTTTAATATATCCCTTTAAGAATTGTAAAAGGTTTTTCAAATTAGCCTCCCTGGTATTTGCTGTAAAATTAGGCCTGCCTCATAGTGCTTTAAGACAGGCCAGACACGGCAAAAGCCGTCAACCGAATATTACAGAGTAGGTGTATTTTACCTCGTCCCCGGACGAGAGCCTTGACATTTTTCTTGTTTCGAAGCATTCGGGGGTAACGCCGTCAGCAGGCACGTCGCTCCAAGGCTCAAGGCAGATAAAGCGAGAATTTTCCTTACTGCTCTTCCAAATGCAGAAGTAGGGCAGATTTTTGCTATAAGAAAGGCTTACTATTTTATCTGTGTCGGGAGAGAATAGCGTAACCTTGTCAAGAGTGTTTGTTAAAATCAAGGTGTCGTTAGAGTAAATTAAATTTTCGTCAAGTGCGAAAATATTCCCGTCAAGATTAAAGTCGATAACCTCGCCGCTTAAAAATGGAGTGGGATCGCCATTCTTCATTACAAGTGGGTGCATCTTTGGAGAACATTCGCCCATAAAATCAAGGCAAAAACGCCCAATATCACCACTTCCCGCAAGTGTAAAGCCGGGGTGCCAACCGAACATATAAGGCATATTCTCTTTACCCGTATTCTTTATCGTAAAGCGAGCGTCAAGCCTGTTTCCAATAAGGGTATATTCAGCCACAAGTTCAAAGTCAAAGGGATAAATGCTTTTGCTGTTTTCGCAAGAGCAGAGTTTAAGAACAAGTTTGTTTTCGCACGCTTCGACAAGTTCGAATTCGCTTGCCTTGGCAAACCCGTGGGCGTTCATATTGTACTCTACACCGCCAAAGGTATATTTGTTGTCAAGAAGCCTCCCACAGACAGGGAAGAGTAGAGGGGCGTGATCACGCCAGGTGTCGCCACTCCAAATGTATTCGTGCCCACCCTCGTCAAGCACTGAAACAAGTTCGGCACCCAGTGAATTTATACTTGCAGATAAAAGGTCGTTTTTTAACGAATAAACCATAAAACCCTCTTAATGCTTTTTAGTTTCTATCTCGTGAAGAAGTTTTGCGATAAAGTCCTCCACGCTGAACTTGCCACCCTCGCCCTCAATGCGCGCTCTGACTGTCACCGAGTTTGAATTCATCTCGTCCTCGCCTACGACTACCATATAAGGCACCTTTGCAAGTTGAGCCGATCTGATTCTGTAACCGAGTTTTTCGTTTCTGTCGTCAAGTTCTGCACGAATACCGAGGCTTTGCATTTTCTTTACAACCTCGCCCGCATAGTCGGCAAAGTCCTCAACAACGGGAATAACAGTAACCTGCGTAGGAGCAATCCAAAGGGGAAGAGCACCTGCATACTTTTCAAGAATAAGAGCGAGAGTTCTCTCGTAGCAACCCATAGAGGTACGGTGGATAATGTAGGGAGTCTTCATCGTGTTATCCTTGTCAACGTACTCCATACCGAACTTCTTTGCAAGAAGCATATCTATCTGGATAGTAACAATTGTGTCCTCTTTGCCAAACACGTTCTTGCACTGAATGTCGAGTTTAGGGCCGTAGAATGCCGCCTCATCAATACCTATTACATAGTTCTCTCTGCCGAGATAGGTGTCAAGCAGTTCGCCCATAATGCTCTGTGCCTCTTCCCACTGTTCGACAGTGCCCTCGTACTTGTCGGTACGCTTGGGGTCCCACTGGGAGAATCTAAAGGTGCAGTCCTCCCAAAGACCGAGGGTTTCAAGACAATATTTAGCCAGGTCAAGACAACCTGCAAACTCCTCTGCCAACTGTTCGGGACGAAGAACTATATGTCCCTCGGAAATGGTGAACTGACGGACACGGATAAGACCGTGCATCTCGCCGGAATCCTCGTTTCTGAAAAGGGTAGAGGTTTCGCCAAGACGCATAGGGAGTTCTCTGTACGAACGCTTTTTGTTAAGGAATACCTGATACTGGAAGGGGCAGGTCATAGGACGGAGAGCAAAGCACTCCTTGGTATAATCGTCGGGATCGCCCATAACGAACATACCGTCAAGGTAGTGGTCCCAGTGACCAGAAATCTGGTAAAGTTCTCGCTTTGCCATAAGGGGCGTTTTGGTGAGAAGATAGCCTCTCTTTTCTTCCACATCCTCAACCCATCTTTGCAGTCTTTGAATAGTTCTTGCACCCTTGGGCAGAAGAATAGGCAGACCTTGACCGATACTATCAACGGTGGTGAAGTATTCGAGTTCGCGGCCTATCTTGTTGTGGTCGCGCTTGAGAGCCTCCTCCTGCATTGTGATATACGCGTTAAGTTCGTCTTTTGTGGGGAATGCTATGCCATATACTCTTTGGAGCATCTTGTTGTTCTGGTCGCCCTTGTAGTAAGCACCGGTGCATTGAGTGAGTTTGAACGCCTTTATCATACCGGTCGAGCGAAGGTGAGGGCCTGCACAGAGATCGACGTATTCGCCCTGACGATAGAAGGAAATGACAGCCCCCTCTTCGAGTTCTTCGATTCTCTCTACCTTGTAAGGCTCATCGAGTTCACGCATAAGTTGGATAGCCTCGTCCTTGGGAAGAGTAAACCTCTCGATAAGGAGATTTTCCTTGACTATCTTCTTCATCTCTGCCTCGATAGCCTTGAGAATTTCGGGAGTAAAGGATATTTCGCTATCGAAGTCCTGGAAGAAGCCTGTATCGGTTGCAGGACCTATGGTCTGCTTTGTGGAGGGGTACAGACGTTTTACTGCCTGTGCCATAATATGTGCGGCGGTATGACGGAAGATTCTCGCACCCTCTTCGTCCTTGTAGGTAAGAAGGCATACCTGTGCCTCGCCCTCTACGAGGTAGGAAAGTTCGTGGGGGACACCATCGACGGTGCAAGCGAGGACTTCTCTCGATATAATTTCGAGGGCTTTTGCCGCTTCATAGACGGTGACAGGTGCTTCCGACTCAAAGACCTTATCGTTTTGGAAAATAATTTTTGCCATTGTTTTTCTCCTCTATGTTATAGAAATTTTATAAAATCGAATTAAGGTGGCATACAATAATTATAACGAGCAAAAAACTTTTGCGACAAGTGGAAAAGCAAATAAAAAAGCCCCAACTCCAAAAGACACAAAAAGGTCTTCGGGGTGAGGACAAAAATCCGCACGGTTCCACCCGGCATTTTACTCATTAGATATTAAATTGCATACCAAAAGGCATCGGTGGGCGGTACCACAGGGGGCATCCTTCCTGCCTCTCAGCATACGGCAGTTCTCTGTACGGGACACGATCCAAGTGACTTGTTCCACTAACAGAATAATAGCACAAATTTATATCTTTGTCAAGATAATAAAAAATATTTTTATAAGAGCATAGTAATGATTGACAAAGGAGAAAAAATCTGCTATACTAAATCCGAACAAAGTATTAAAAATGGAGGGCATACAAATGCAGGAAACAAAAATTATTCTTAAAGATATCCAGTCGGTTAGAGATTTCGTTCAGCAAGTAATCCTTCTTGACTATGATGTTGACCTTGCACAGGGCAGATACATCGTTGACGCAAAGTCTATTATGGGTATATTTGCTCTTGACATTCTCTCTCCCGTAACCGTACAGGCTCATACCAACGACGCCTCGGTATTCTTCGAGAGAATAAAGAAGTATATCATTTAATTTTGAACAGAATTTGCTGTTTAACTGTCGAAATTCGGCAAAGACAACTACACAAAAAGCGAGGGAGAGCATTTGATTTGCTTTCCCTCGCTTTGTATTAAATAAAAGGTTCACAGAAGCCCGATTAAAATAAAAGTTTATAGAAGTCGGATTTTGCCATTCCACGGTCTTTTGCCGCCGCTTTTATGGCATCTTTCCTATCCATACCTTGACTAATGTAGAACTCCACGTGCTCTTTTGGGGACAGGGCGCACAGGGGATTTTCTTCACTTTGCACCTCGCTCGCACCCTCTAAAACCAGGACGTATTCTCCTCTTGGATCTTTTTCTTCGTACAATTTGTTAGCCTCAATAAGCGTGCATCTTTCGGTCGTTTCGTTGAGTTTGGTCAACTCACGGCACAGGGCGATTTTTCTCTGTTCGCCAAACACCGAGAGCATATCGGCAAGAGTCTGTCGAAGTTTATGAGGGGCTTCGTAGAATATCATCGTCCTCTTTTCGTATCGAAGTTCCTCAAGCCTTGACATTCTCTCACCCTTATGGGCGCTTAAAAAGCCCTCAAAACAAAATCTGCCCGTAGGAAGTCCGGAGAGCGAAAGGGCGCTAACCGCCGCACAGCAACCAGGTACGACCAACACCCTGATGCCTGCCTCGGCACAACTGCGTACTATATCCTCACCTGGGTCGCTTATAGCAGGCATTCCCGCGTCGGTAATAAGAGCGCAGGACTCACCCGAAAGGAGCCTTGCGAGAATTTTATCTCCGCTTTTTGCCTTGTTGTGTTCGTAGTAACTGACAAGTTCTTTATGTATTCCAAAATGCGTGAGCAATCGCATAGAGTTTCTTGTGTCCTCTGCTGCAATAAAGTCCACCTCACCAAGAATCTTAATCGCTCTTGGTGACATATCTGCAAGATTGCCTATCGGTGTTGCCACCAAATATAGAGTATGGCTCTCTACCTTGTTTCTTTCTGTGTTTTCCATATTGAAAAAATATCTCTTTTCTTGTATTGTGTTTTAGCAGATTTTTATAAACAAAGGGCTTGTTTTACTTATCAAAACAGGGAGGAAAAATTCCGTTTTCCATAATATAATTCATTTCCTCGCTGTACGACTTATGCTCCTTGTCGGCATAGATGATAAGGGGGCGTGTTAATTTTAATCCGCTTTTCCCACCTTTTTTCGCCTCGCAAAGCATCATAGAAGGGGCGCTATCTTTATCTGCTTGTACGAATGTAATACGCTTTGGCTCAAGAGAGTTTTCTCGCATAGCCGAGATAAGGTCGCACATTCTGTCAGGGCGATACACAACGATGAAAGAGCCGCCGAATTTTAAGAGCCTGTTTGCCGAAGCACAGAAGTCGGATATTCCACCGAAAACCTCGTGCCTTGCGATATTTTTCTTGTCGCTCTCGTTGCGTTTACCACTGTCGGCACGCATATAGGGAGGATTTGAATAAACTATGTCGCATTCCTCTGTGTGTCGAAACTCACGAATATCACTACATACCGCGGCAAGCCTATCGGTTAGATTATTTAGTTCTGCGTTTCGACGGATGAGGTCTGTATATTCGGGCTGAATTTCAAGGCATATACATTTTTCGAGTCTTAGACGGGTGAGAAGAAGCATTGAAATTATACCACTTCCTCCGCCAAGTTCTATACCGAGCCTTTTTTTAGATGAGCAGTAGCCCGCCAACAGAAGTGCGTCGGTGCCAAAGGTAAGCCCCTCAGGGTTTTGAATAAGAGAGAGGTCATCGTTGACGTAGTCGAGCCTTTCTCCGACCTTTAATATCATATAATCTTCCTTTTTAATTTTAGGTAATATAAAAAACTGATGTAAAAAGTTTAACAAAAATGAAGAAATGTTGGAGTAACAAACGAAATAAAGAGAAAAGGAGCAGAACTGTCGTCTGCTCCTTTTTGTCATGCTACTGCAAGACGAGCGAAATGCTTTGAGAATAAATTATTCCTCAGCAGGTGCACCAACGGGGCAAGCGTCTGCACAAGCACCGCAGGAAATGCACTCTTCAGCGTTGATAACGTACTTGTCATCACCCTCGGAAATGCAGTTAACGGGGCAACCCTCTGCACAAGCACCGCAGGAAATGCAATCGTCGGAAATCTTGAAAGCCATTGTAAATACCTCCGTATTAAGATTACTTATATTTTAACACATATATCGAAAAAATCAAGCAGTTTTTGAAAAAAAGTATAAATGCGACATAGTTTTAGGCATATTGATGAATAAAACGGTGGGATATTTGGTAAAATAGAAGTTATTCCTCTTTGATATCTTCGTCGTTCTCTTCGTCTTTTACCTTTTTAGAAATTTTGATAACCTTGACTTCATTACACTTATATAACTTGGGAGCGTCCTTATCATTGCCCGTGAGTTTAACTTTTATCTCGCCTACAAGAGGCTTAACCTCGGTGACAACACCTTCGCCGTCCTGTGTCAAGACCACCGAACCGATAGGGGGAGTCCTTTTGAGAGCCTCCTCGTAGGTTTCGTGTTCGTAACGTAGACAGCACATAAGCCTGCCGCACGCACCTGAAACTTTTGCAGAGTTGAGCGAGAAGTTCTGCTCCTTAGCCATTTTTATCGACACTTGAACAAAGTCGGTGAGGAATCCTGAACAACAGTATTTTCTACCGCAAATACCAAGACCGCCCATCATCTTCGCCTCGTCGCGAATACCTATCTGACGCAGTTCAATTCTCGTACGGAACGTGCCTGCCAAGTCCTTGACAAGTTCGCGGAAATCCACACGGGATTCGCAGGTAAAGTAGAAAATAAGTTTAGAGTTGTCAAAGGTGTATTCTACGGCAACCAGGCTCATTTCAAGACCGTGTGCCGCTATCTTCTTTTTGCAAATTATAGCGGCATCCATCTCAAGTTCGCGGTTGCGCTCGTCCCTTTCAATATCCTCCTTTGTGGCAACACGGATTATCCTTTTGAGGGGTTGAACGACCTCGCTTGCTTCTACCGTCTTGTTTGCTATTTTTACAGTGCCTATCTCCACGCCACGGCTCGTGTCAACAATAACCTTGTCGCCGAGGGCGAGGGTATTTTCCCCGGGGGAGAAGTAGTATATTTTTCCTGCCTCGCGGAAGTTTACACCCACCACCACAACAGGGGCAGGGGGGAGTGTTTCCTCTAACTTCTGCTCTGTGTTTTCTGTGGGTTGGTTTGTATATTTCTTTTCTTGCATATTTTTTTCCTGTTCTTTATACTAAACTTTATGCTAATTTAATTTTAAGTCCCATGTTGGTAAGCAAGAGAGGCGTGTATGCATTTTTCGAACACTCGCTCTCCGTATTTATTATGATGTCATATATCTTCATAAGCCTGTATAACCCGATGTCCTTTGAGATAGCCTCCGCCTCCGCCTTGTTTGTGAAAAACAGAAGTTCGGCAGTGACACCCCGTCGCTGTGTCACAAGGTCACGCAGAGCGACTATAATGCCCTCAAGCATTACAACAAGTTCGCCTCTGTCCTTTGGCATAGCGAGAATTACCTTATGCAGTTCTCCGTAGGGAACTTTCGGCTTAAGCGCGTTGATAAAAGCGAGAATGCTCTCTCGCCATTCTTCAAGTTCGCCCGACGCCTTTGGCTCGGCGAGGGCAATAGCCCGACCGATTCTACCGTCTGCTCCGACAAGAATACTGCGATATTTTTCCGGGTTAGAGCGGGAAATGGCAGCAACAGAGGGCAGATTAGAGGCGAGATATTGGTTGATTTCTTCGGGGGTAAACCGTGACATAGCGATGTATTGAACGCGGCTTTTTATAGTTGTAAGAATCTTGTCCGTACCGCATGATATAAGCATAATAAGTACGTTTGGCGGTGGCTCTTCGAGAACTATAAGCAGGGCGTTTTGTGCCTCGACGGTCAATCTCTCGGCTTCCTTGATAATGTAAATCTTATGTTCGGATTCGGTTGCAGATAGATACATATCCGAGCGCAGTTTTCTTATTTCATCAACTCCTATGGTCGCCTTACTTTTATCTCTTTCGAGAACAGCAATGTCAGCAAAGCCCAGCGAGTAAACTCGCTTGCAACAGTTGCATGAGCCACAGGGGAGGGGTAGAGATTTGTTGAAACGGTTTTCGCAGTTGAGCGCGGCGGCAATCTCCAAAGCGAGGGTAAAACGCCCTGAGCCCTCCTCGCCGTCTATCAAAAGGGCGTGAGGAAGTTTGCCGGACTCAATAGCAAGAGATATTCTGTTTTTTGTAGCCTCATTGCCAAAGAGCCTTGTAAAATATCTTCTCATACAATCTCACCCGTTTTCAAAATAATATACCACAATAAATTATAACACCGCAAGGACAAATTGTCAACTAAATAATATATATAAAATATAATTTATCTACCTTAATTAGCAAAAATCTCTTGTTTTTTTTAGGAAAATGTGATAAAATATTAAAATGTAAATAATGCTATGTGAGCGACGGCCCATTTGCCCGAACAAAATCATGGCAACAAGGAGATATTATGGAAAAGTTTTATTTGACAACTGCTATTGCCTACGCATCGAGAAAGCCGCATTTTGGCAACACCTATGAGATTATTATGTCTGACGCCTTCGCCAGATTTCAGCGCAGAATGGGCAAGGACGTTTTCCTTTGCACAGGTACCGACGAGCACGGACAGAAGATAGAAAACCTCGCCCTTGAGGCAGGCATCACCCCCAAAGCATACGTTGACGGTGTTGCAGGTGAGATAAAGGCTATATGGGATTTGATGGGTGTAGAGTACGACCACTTTATCCGCACCACCGACGACTATCATGAGGCGGCAGTACGCAAGATATTCAAAAAATTCTTTGACCAGGGCGATATATATAAGAGCTTCTACGAGGGCTGGTACTGCACCCCCTGTGAGTCCTTCTTCACTGCAACGCAGGTGGTTGACGGCAAATGCCCCGACTGTGGCAGGGCGGTTAGTCAGGCTCGCGAGGAGGCGTACTTCTTCAAGATGAGTAACTATGCCGACAGACTTATCAAGCATATCGAGGACAACCCTGGGTTTATAGAGCCCGAGAGCAGAAAAAAGGAAATGGTAAACAACTTCCTTAAAGTAGGACTTCAGGATTTGTGCGTGTCGAGAACCTCCTTTAAGTGGGGTATTCCCGTGGACTTTGACGATAAGCACGTAGTCTATGTTTGGCTTGACGCACTCACCAACTACATCACGGCCCTCGGCTATGATCCCGACAAGACCTTTGATGAGCAGAGCGAAAAGTTTAAGAAATACTGGCCCGCAGATGTTCATATCATAGGTAAGGACATTCTTCGTTTCCATACGATTTATTGGCCTATTTTCCTTATGGCTCTCGGTCTTCCCCTGCCGAAAAAGGTGTTTGGACATCCTTGGTTCAATTTCGGCAACGACAAGATGAGCAAGTCGAAGGGTAACGTGGTGTATGCCGATGAACTTGCCGAGATATTCGGTGTTGATGCGGTGAGATACTACGCACTCTCCGAGATGCCCTATAACTCCGACGGATCTATCACCTACGAGAGCGTTATCACAAGATACAACAACGACCTTGCCAACAACCTCGGCAACCTTGTGAGCCGCACCCACGCAATGACCAAGAAATATTTTGACGGCGTTATTCCCGAGATAGGGCTTACCGACGAGATAGACAACGAACTGATGTCGGTAGTTAAGGACGCGACAGAGAAGTCAATATCTCTTATGGATAGTTACCATGTTGCAGACTCGCTTGATGCAATATTTACTATGCTCCGTCGAGCAAACAAGTATATTGACGAAACTATGCCTTGGGTACTTGCAAAGAATGAAGCAGACCGTCCAAGACTCGCTACCGTTATTTATAACCTGCTTGAGGTAATTCGTATAGGTGCAGTTTTGCTTGTTCCTTACATTCCCTCAACCTCGCAGAGGATATTTGCAGCACTTGGCACTGATAAGACCGAACTTTCCACTGCCTACACCTTTGGTGCTCTTGAAAGTGGCAAGCCTCTCGGTGAAGCCTCCATTCTCTTTGCCAGAATTGATGAGAAGAAATTCCTTGAGGAGATGGAAGCGAAGATTGCAGCACAACAGGCAGCAGCACAACCGATAGAAGAGCCCGAGCACGAGGCAGAAATAGGCATTGACACATTCTTGTCGGTAGAACTTCGAGTTGCAGAAATCATAGCCTGCGAGCCTATCCCAAAAGCGAAAAAACTCCTGAAACTCCAGGTTGATTTGGGATACGAAAAGCGTCAGGTGGTTTCGGGTATTGCCAAGTTCTACACCCCCGAGCAGTTGATAGGCAAAAAGATAGCCCTCGTTGCTAACCTTAAGCCTGCAAAACTCTGTGGAGTAGATAGTTTTGGTATGATTCTTGCTTCGGGCGAGGAAGAGATTAAGGTAGTATTTCTCGACAGCGAGGCAAAGAACGGAGATCGTATTCACTAATGAAATATTTTGATTCACACGCTCATTATTACGATGAGAGGTTTGAGTTGGAAATGGCAGGGACCGTCGATGAACTAATCGACGGTCTATTGCACGACAGCGTTTCTTATATTATAAATGTAGGAACATCACCTCTTTCGTCAAGACAGGCAATAGCCCAAGCCAAAAGGCATAGCAATATGTTTGTAGCCATAGGAATACACCCCTCGGACACCAGATTTCTCTTTGATATGGAGAGCGAGATAGAGGATATCCGTTCGCTTATACTTGATAAAGAGAACAAATGCGTATGCCTTGGCGAGATAGGGCTTGATTATCACTATCCCGACACCGACAAGGAAAAGCAAAAGAGATATTTTATAGCACAAATGCGTCTTGCCGAGGAACTTGGTATTCCCGTGTGTATTCACGACCGTGAGTCGCACGCAGACGTTATGGAGATTTTAAGACAATTCCCAAAGGTAAATGGAATACTTCACAGTTTTTCAGGAAGCGTGGAAATGGCAGAGGAACTTTGCAAAATGGGATATATGGTATCCTTTTCAGGGACTTTGACCTTCTCAAATGCAAGAAAACCGAAGGAGGTTGCCCTCGCCCTGCCAAAAGAGTGCGTGCTTATCGAAACCGATTGCCCATACCTCGCCCCACACCCGAAAAGGGGGACACTTAACCATTCGGGAAACCTTGAATATACCTGTGCTGTACTTGCATCCTTGTGGGGTGTGAGCGAAGAGGAATGCGCAAGAATAACCGAGGAAAACGCAAGGAGAATTTTCGGTCTATGAAAAGTGCTATGACAATAGTCTATGAGGTAGAAAACGCATTATATATAAACGTCACCAACAGATGCACCAACCGTTGCGAGTTTTGTATCCGAAAAAACGGTGACGGTGCGTATGGCTCGGATAGCCTGTGGCTTGAAAGAGAGCCGACGGTTGAAGAAATATCAGACGCCCTTTCCGCCTTCTCTATCGAGAAATATAAAGAGGTGGTTTTCTGCGGATACGGTGAGCCAGCTATAAGACTTCCCGAGTGCCGCGAGGTCGCCCTCGCCATAAAGGGAAAGCACCCCGAAATGCCTATAAGAATAAATACAAACGGACATTCCTCTATAATTTTTGGCAGGGAAAGTGTCGAACTCTACAAGGACGCATTTGACACGGTTTCAATAAGCCTAAATGCTCCAAACAGAGAAAAATATAACGAGATATGCCACCCCGTGTCAAATTTTGAGTTGGGATTTGAGGGGTTACTCACCTTTGCAGCAGATGTAAAGAATTATGTACAAAACGTCGTATTTACCGTCGTTGGCGACTTCCTTGCTGAGAGTGAGATAGAAGAGTGCCGCAAAATATCGGAGAAGATAGGTATTCCCCTGCGAGTCAGGGACTACATCTCGCCCTGACAGTTTAGTGTCGAGGGCTTTCCAAGAGGTGGTACAGAGGTGAATGTTGCCTCTATCATCATCAGTTCGCTCATTCTTACACGCAGTATGTCAAAGGCAATTCCCATATAGCCAAAGGTGTTGATAAGTTCGAGTTTCGCTTTCAGATTTGCGAGGTTTTCGAAAACGTATTCGGTTGCCTTTCTTCCGCCTATTGAAACCTTGCTTACCAAACCTTCATCGTCATGCAGATAAGAGCACCCCTTTCTGCTTGCCGCCTCTATAACCTTATCCTTTTCGACGAATTTTCCCCCACCGTAGGCAAAACTTGACAGTTCGATAAAGCACCTCTCATTTCGTGCTATCTCACAAATCGAGCCGTAGTATTTTTCCTCCCCTTCTTTGAACGCGGGAATACTTTCAAGATTTAATTTTTCGTAAGTAATAACACCTCCGTCGCACAGAAGAGTGAGTTGTGGGTTGTCATTTTGCGATATTTCTATATACAGCATTTTTCCTATACTGTGCATACTTTCATTTAATTCTTTTATTATGTTTTCGACGTTTTCAACTCTTGAAATGCCACCGATGGTGACTCCGTCATAACCTACCGAGGATAGGATAATTGATATTGAATTAAATAGCCCTTTTAATTCTTCTTCGCTTGGTGACTCGGTAAGATAAATCCTTAAAAAGCATTGTTTACCCTGTGCTTTTGCGAATTCAAAGGCCGTCCTGTCGTCAAACAAAGAGTATAGTTTGTTGTTTCTCCATACCGCCGAGCAAAGCGTAAGAATATCGAGATAGTATATCCTTTCTTTCAGAGTCGAAATCGGACAAGCGCTGTACATATATCCGTTTCTCACCGCTTGACCGTAAATCGGTGTATCGTATTTTATGCATAGGAGTTGACCATCGTAGATTTTCTTTCTACCGCAAAGCAGAGGGTTGTTTGCTATTATCCTCTCCTCGGGGACTCCAAAGCGGTGGCACACTTCGGTGAGAGTTTCGCCTCTTTTGACGTTTGCTGTCCTTGTGGGGACGAGAATGAGAATTTCCTCTCCCTCACAGAGCATTTTGTTTTGCTCTTTTTCGTTTATTCCCATCAGAATTATGGGATTTACGTCATATTTTTGTGCAACATCGAGTAGTGTTTCGTTGTTTGCCCTATGAATATACATAATATTTCCTCCTGTCTTTACATTTTATGTCACGGAGGCTTGTATAATATCCAATAAAGGATAAATAAAATAATTGTCAAAGTATTCTTGCAAAATAGGTTTATTTATGCTAAAATACTAATATATAAGTACGCGAGGTATGATTATGAAGATAAAAAGTGGTTTTATACTTGAACAGGTAGGGGACAGTTGGCTTGCCGTTGCGGTGGGCGACCTTGCCAATACATTTCACGCATTGATTAAACTTAATAGCACAGGCGCTTTCCTTTGGAACAAGATTTCTGAGAATAATCTCACCGAGGGAGAACTTGTTGACTGCCTGCTCGCCGAGTACGAGGTCGAACGTGACATAGCCGAAAGAGATATTAAAAATTTTGTTGCTACTCTTAGGACTGGTGGACTTTTAGATGATTGAGCATTCAAGGTCCACGCTTATCGAGGATGAACTTGATTTACACGGAGTGTACGCCTCCACAACCATCGGTGTCAGTATGCAGCCTCTGTTTAAGACGCACCGCGACGTCGTTATTATCGCAAAGCCCACGGGCGAGCTAAAAAAATACGACGTAGCCCTGTATCGCTCACCAGCGGGGAAGTATATTTTGCATAGAGTTGTCAAGGTTTTGGATGATGAATACCTCATTCGCGGCGACAATACCTATGTAATAGAGCACATAAGCAAGGATAGGATTATAGGAGTGCTTGTTGAGTTTAACCGTAAGGGCAAGAGGCAGAAATGCACCGATAAATCCTATATGGCATATAGCCGCTTTTGGAATTTTATTTATCCTTTGCGATTTGTGGTTTATCACATACGCCGTTTTTTAGGCAAAGTCTGGCGCAAACTCAAAAAGATTTTCGTGAAAGAAAAAAACGGCGAAAAGGGCAATTAACAGATTGTGCTCACCCAAGACGGATAATTGCTTAATGCCACCAAGACGGATAATCGCTTAACGCCCCCAAGACGGATTTATCCCTTAATTATCCTAATTACGAAAAAGACTACTGTTCTTTTTTGAATGGTAAAAAACCTCCCAACGGGAGGTTTTTTGTTTTGCCCCCTTGACAAACATAAAAGTTTAAGATATAATAAAACAAACGGTTGAATAACCGTTCAACTGTATTTATGTTTA
The DNA here is from genome assembly GCA_045605175.1 of Eubacteriales bacterium. Classification (GTDB taxonomy): domain Bacteria; phylum Bacillota; class Clostridia; order Oscillospirales; family CAG-272; genus UBA1740. Next base: position 27,684 of record JAZUPL010000048.1, read on the forward strand.
TCCACGATTTACTAAAAGAGTTAATACCGCGCATTTATTTGTGAAATATCAGAAAAAAGCAACCAAACTAAAAAAACTTAAAGCGAGGAAGTATGACAAATAACAAAGTAGAAGCACCCGTCTGTTCTCACGATGAGCTGCACGAGGAAAGAATTGAGGCGAGCATAAAAGCGATGCCCGAGTTAATGTTACTATACGACCTGTCGGATTTCTTTAAGATACTCGGCGACTCTACTAGAATGGGCATACTTTTCGTGCTCGACGGAAGAGAGATGTGTGTTTGCGATATAGCAAAGGCGCTCGGTATGACGAAATCTGCCGTATCCCATCAACTAAAAATTCTTCGCCAAGCCGACCTTGTTCGATATGTTAAGAGCGGAAAGAACGTCTTTTATTCGCTTGCCGACGAGCACGTGAGGGACATTATAGAAAAGGCGCTCGAACATATAAAAGAAAACCGAACAAGCATACAGTAAAACTCGAAATTATATAATAAAACAAATAATATGACATATTAAAAGGAGAAAAATTATGAAATACAGATTTGAGATTACAGGGCTTGATTGTCCCAATTGCGCAGGTAAACTTGCAGATATGATAGCAAAAAACGAGGGCATAGACAGTGCCAAAATCAACTTTATAGCAGAAAGGCTCACCATAGAGAGTTCGCTTAGCGAGAGTGAGGTGCTTGCAATTGCCACCGCCTCTGCCCGTGCGTTTTCATCCGACGTGGAGATAAGCAAATGAAAGGCTTTTTGAAAAACGAGCCGCTTAAAATTATCATAGGTCTGTGCCTGTTTATCCCAGGGCTTGTTTTGGAGCATATCGGATACGGTACTTTTGCTTTGTGCTTCTTTATTCCTGCTCTTGCCGTGTCGGGTATTTCGGTGTTTATCGACGCCTTTCGAGGTATATTAAGAAAAGACCTGCTTGACGAAAAGTTTCTGATGTGCGTTGCCTCGGTGGGTGCAGTTGCCATAGGCGAGGCAGAGGAGGGCGTTGCGGTAATGCTTTTCTTCCTCCTTGGCGAGTGGTTGCAAAATCTGGCGGTTAAACGCTCACGCAAATCTATAAAGGCGCTTATGGATATTTGTCCTGATACGGCAAATCTGCTTATCGATGGAGTAGAAGAGGAGGTTGATGCCTTTGACGTTGAGGTGGGGGATACTGTAATAATTCGTTCGGGAGAGCGAGTTCCTGTTGACTGTATTGTTTTAAGCGGAGTATGTGATATAGATACCTCTGCTATTACGGGCGAGTCGCTCCCCGTGTCGGTAAAGATAGAGGATAAAATAAGCAGCGGAGTTGTGGTAATAGGCGGAGTTATCACCTGTCAGGCAACTGCGACCGCCGACGAATCGGCAGCATCAAGAATACTCGAACTTGTGGAAAACGCCACCGAGAGAAAATCTCGCGAGGAGTCCTTTATCACCGCCTTTTCACGCATTTATACCCCCGTGGTGACGGTTCTTGCCCTGCTTATGGCAGTTATACCTCCGATTTTCGGTTGGCTTGCCTTTAACGAGGCGCTTTACAGGGCATTGTCCTTCTTGGTTGTTTCCTGTCCCTGCGCCTTGGTTATATCCGTGCCGATGGCATTTTTTGGTGGTATTGGCGGTGCGTCCACTTTGGGCGTTTTGTATAAGGGCGGCAACACCTTCTCGCCCATATCCCGAGCCGAATGTATAGTGTTTGACAAGACGGGGACACTCACCGAGGGCAGACTTTCTGTGGGTGAGGTCTATGCCATAGGTATAGATAAGGAGGAACTTATCAACCTCTCGGCATCCTGTGAATTTTCCTCCACCCACCCGATAGCCGAATGTCTGCGTTCTGTGGCAACCGAACTATATCCCGCCACCGACCTGGCAGAATATATAGGCAAAGGTGTGGTTGCTACCGTCAAGGGCAAGAGGGTGGCAGTGGGCAACGCTCTGCTTATGCATGAGGTGGGAGCAAAACCCACAACCGAGCGAGAAGGAACGGTGCTTGTCGCACTTGACGGAGTCTTTTGTGGGGAGATAGAACTGTCCGATACCGTAAAGAGGGAGGCAAAGGACGCTATCAAAGCACTTCGCACTCTTGGTGTAAAGCGAACATACATTCTTTCGGGCGACCGTGAGTCCGCGGTAAAGAGAGTTGCCGCCGAGGTCGGTGTGGATGAGGCGCTATACGGACTGCTTCCCGAGGAAAAACTTGAAAACCTTGAAAGAATAATCAAGACCTCCCACGGCTCAGTGCTTTATGTTGGTGACGGAGTCAATGATGCCCCCTGTATAGCACGTGCCGACGTGGGTATTTCAATGGGAAGCCTTGGCACAGATTCGGCTATTGAGGCGTCCGACTTGGTTATTATGTCTGATAACCTTACAAGAATTGCCGATGCAATTAAATTAGCACGCAAAACCCTCTCCATATCAAAGCAGAATATAGTTTTCGCCATTGGAATAAAGGCGCTTGTTCTTCTGCTCGTTTCCTTTAACCTTGCGGGAATGTGGATGGCTGTATTTGCCGATGTCGGTGTGGCAGTGCTGGCTATACTCAACTCTATGCGCACCCTCCTTGTGGGCAGAAAAAACAAACAAATACAAAATGAGGGATAAATATCCCTCAAAAACAATAACCCCAAAAGCCTTTGGGGCTCGCTTGATTTAGAGCAGAAATCATCGGCTGACGAGCGATAGTCGTACAAAAGTACGGCGAGCGAGGAAACGGCGATAGAATAAAAACACCATAAAATGAAGAAAACCGGTGGTTTTCAACCTTAATTTTCTTCAAACTTGTAAAAAACACAACCGAGGTGCTGCGTAATACAACACCTCGGTGTTTTTATTCGGTTATGCCTAAATAAAGCAGCCCCTTGGAGTATGTGTAAATAATAGTTTACTTTCTTCCCTGTGATTATCAATATCATCAGCAGAGGTCGAGCAAGAAAATTTAACACGCCCCTGTGCTTTGGTAAAAATCAAGCAAAATAGGGTAATATCCAACCGAGGTTGATAGCAATAATCACAATGCTACTTATTAGTCCACCAAGTTTGACAGGCAACTCGCTCTCGTCATCGTACCAAATAAGGCCACAGTTTACCACCGCTATACCTATTATACAAAATGGGGCGCTTGGCTGCCACAAAGAATTAATATATGTAACGAAGGTAAGAATAGCCTGTAAAATTGCGCCGACAACAACAATAACCTTGCCGCCGTCCATAAACAGGTCAAAAGAGAATACCTCGCTATTCATATAGTCGGCATTTGAGAAACCGACAAATCTCTTTCCCGCATAGATGTATGCTACGGCAAAAATCAAACCGGCGACAAACATTACACCGTACTCATCAAAGTACACACCGGTAAGGTGCATAGTGTATAGAAGTATAAGAGCAGAAACAATTATGCTAATTGCCGAGATAGCGTCACCATCCTCGCCTGCCGCAGAGATTATGGACGAAACCAATGTTCCCGCAACCACAATCACTGCAAAAATATAGGACTGTTCTGTGTCATCCATAGCCGCTATAAACATAGACACAACGGAGATAATGTTTCCGGCTATGGCAATTACATAAGACGCCTTTTCAGAAAAGGCACTGGATATATTTGAAGTGGCGTACTCTTCAAGGAGCCTGCGATTTATTCCCGTGGCGATAATAGCCCAGGCAATAGCAGCAGCAATATAGTACATTTGCTCATCTATATAAAGACTTGTTATAGAGAGAGCGGTAAGGATATATGAGGGGATATAAAGGAAGGGAAAATACCATTCCTCGTCCATTCTGTTATACACTGCCTGTTGCCTCAAGCACGTGCCTACAAAAACCGCAGCCGAAACCAAAAGGCTGATCCAGGTTACGGTATCATTCTGGCAATATATCGACAGGCACATAGCACCAATCAGAGTCACAACAGAGGTCATGCCCGGAATAAAATCGTCGCCACTCATGTTCTTGAGTGATATTTTCGGCATTCCGCTTGCAAAGGAAGCAACTATTGCGCAAAGGGCGGTGATTACGGCGGAGGAAAGTATGCCAACCGAAGAGAACATTACTATCGTAGTTATGACATTAACTATCGGTAAAATGATGAATACGTGCTCGTTGTACCAGACATACCAGTCAGGGTAGTAGGACGAGCCTCTTAGTCCAAGCATTCCTCGCTCTGCCTCAAAGCCTGCAAGTATAAGCAGGAAGCCGCCGACAGCAAGACCGAGAAGCCAACCGAAGGCTTCAGGAAAAACTTCACTTGTAACAAACGCACCGACTATAAACACCGCCTCGATAATCAGACAGGCAATCATCCAACCGTTTAACAAATCACGGGGCTTTTGCTTAACGGGAGGTCTGCCGACAATCCTCGGTTGAGGTCTTGGCACAGG
>JAZUPL010000049.1:0-4958 GCA_045605175.1 Eubacteriales bacterium
TGAAGATATTTTTTTATCTTCAAAATTTAAATAAATAACGTTATCGGTCTTTTGCTTAAGCTCACTGATAATTTGTTCCATGATAACGGATTTGCCACATCTGCGTATTCCTGTAATAATTTTAATCAGATCCGAGTCATAAAACGGGCGAACCTTTTCAAGATATCGTTCTCTTTGAATCATTTTCATCACCTCAACTATATTATACTGCAAGATTTTGCACTTGTCAAGGGTTTTATTCAGTGATACTGAAAGATTTAGGGGTATTTTGCAAAATCTTTCAGTAGTATTGAAAGATTTTACACCTAATTGAAGATAGTTAAACTATTTCTTAGATCCAAATCGGATATGCTCCATACAAAATATACCCAGCATAGAAGAACTCGGATGCCATTAACGAACTCACGCTTACTAAGTTTGCTCTATAGTAAAGTTTTCGCCTAACGGCGAAGTTAAACTTCACTTGTGCGTAGCACAAACTTCACTGCATAGCAACTTCACTTTCGCGACAGCGAAAACTTCACTAACAGAAAAAGAGATAACATTTCGGCTACAAACCGATTTGTTATCTCTTTCTGTCGTTATAAGGGTTTGGGCTTAGCCCATAAAGCATTTGATCGGTCAAATGCGATGCTCGCACTTCATGTGATTTTCCAATTTCTCCGATAAGAACATCACACTTTTGCCTGCGGCTATTTTTGTAATATGAAAACCACGCGATACTCGCGTTGTTGAAAAATGACAGGTTATAGAATGCGTTGTATCCTTTTATTCTATTCCATAAATCCCCGTGGTCGGATCTTTGAATATTTCGATTTCTGGGGTAGCAAAGGTAAACACAACGAATAAAAGTGCAATTACCGATAGAGCCACAATAGCCCATTTCTCACCAATTGCATATATCTTATGAGCATTATAAAGCCTTGCTTCATAGATATAAACAATAGCGGCAGAAACGAAGAAAATAGCAATATTTATCCAGTCGGGAGAATTGCCAATAACACCGTTATAGGTGTAAAATAAAACTGGAATTAGGACCAACCCCAGCAGAATACCTCTTAATTTCACATTCCAAAAATCCTCTCGGTCGAGGAAGAAGAAACTCTCCACAATAGCATAAATAAACATCGGCCAAAAGAGCAGTTTCATATGCTCCCAGGTTGATTCATTAACACTCGAAAACGGGGCAATCCATATAGCCTCGCCGAGCCATTTATAAAGAAATTGTAAAAGCGTGCCAAAGAGCGACGTCACACCAAACCCTATCAATTGCCAAAGTCCTATATGTCGTTTCATAATATCACCACCTAAAGAATATTCTTATAAAAAAAGTATATTCATTTTCTGCATAAACTATACGGAAAATACTATTTCTAACTAAACACGGTGTCGCTTCGGGCATATTTTTTAAAAGTTTATTTCTGCTTGTAATGCGTCATTTTGAACAAAATAAACAAAGAAAGCCGTTGATAAATGTTTTTTGACTAATAAATATGGTATAATTGCTATAATTTTAACATTTTTTCATATAATATTTAAAATAATCTTGCAATTTGAAGTAAATAGTGATAATATATAATTAAAAGCATAGTTATATATGTATATAATTATATTTAGATATATAAGGCCTAACCTTACATATAAATTATTTTTTAGAAAGGAAAACACAAAATGAAAAACAGAAAGATCGTAGTTGTAGCTTTCATGCTTATCGCGGTATTGCTCATGAGCGTAGGTTTCGCTGAACTTACCGATGTGCTTACCATCGGCGGTACTGCAAAGGCTGATACCAGCGTTTCTAAGACCGAGTTCGAGGATGATGTATACTTCTCCGCGACCAGCATTGTTATCGACGATACTGGCAACAAGGCTGCTTCCCAGATTCAGGAAGGTAGAGATGATGCTACTATCACCGCAGATCACTTCACCACCAAGGGTCAGGTAGTTAAGGTTAAGTTCACTATCGCTAACGATAGCATTGACTTCGATGCAAATCTTTCCCTTACCGCTAATATTACTGGTAACGTTGATCTTGAGAATAATGCAGAGCATGATCCTGTCTTCACCGTAACCTGGTCTTGGAAAGAGGATGATGTTACTGGCGGCGCGACTACTATTGCAGCTAATTCTACTAAGGATGTTTGGGTTACCATCAAACTTAACGAGACTCCTATCGAGGAACACTCTGTTTCCTTCAACATCACTTACAATGTTGAAGCAGAAGAGAAAGAAGAGAAAAGTAATTGAGATTTCTAAATTAACGATTAAAAATTAAAGTCAACTTACATATAAGGGGAGGAGAGTCGAAATGACTGACAAGCGAATAGTCAATATATTCTCGATTTCTGTCTTTTTTGCTCTCCTCGTCGCCCTTATGTTGCCTTTCTCGGGTAGTGGAAGATACTTGGCGGCAGGTTTGTTGCTTCCAGCATCCATTCTTATACACTTTTTTATAAAAAAGCGTAACACTCCCTCCATAAACAAGAGGCAAATTCTTCTCATTATGACCGTGTTTGCTCTTGTTTTTGTCACACTTTACTATCTTTCCGGGCTTAGATTCGGGTTTTATACAAATCCGTACAGGCTTTCGGTAGGTAATTTCTTCACCTTTTTCCTGCCTATTGCGATAATTATCTTCTCCACCGAGTTGATAAGGTTCGTTATGATGGCTCAAAAGGGCAAAGCGCCCAAGATTCTTTGCTACTTCTCCTGTGTTTTTGCGGATATACTTATTGTTTCCGCTATCGCAAATATAAATTCTTTTGGTCGTTTTATGGAAGTAGTTGCGGGTGCGTTTTTCCCCGCGATACTAAGCAACCTCTTGTTTGCTTATCTTTCTACAAGATATGGCTTTTATCCCAACCTACTTTACAGAGCCATAACAACGCTTCATGCGTATATTTTTCCTATCACATCGGGAATTTCTCCCGCACTTGAAACCTTTTGTAAATTTCTTTCGGTTATTATTATATTTCTCTTTATCGACACCCTTTTTGAGAGAAAGAGAAGACGTGCCCTCGGCAACCCCTCGCCGTTTTGGCGTTTTGCTTCAAAGGTGTTGACGGTTATAGTTCTTGTAATTATGCTTTCGGTCGTAATGCTGATTTCAAATCAGTTTACCTATGGCTCGCTGGTTATAGCCACCGAATCTATGACAGGAGAACTAAACAAGGGCGACGTTGTAATATATGAAAGTTATGACAAGCACACCATTCCAAAAGGTCAGGTTATAGTTTTTGAAAAAGATCAGTCTATGGTTGTCCATAGAGTTGTTGATATAAAAATAATTAACGGAGTTACACAGTATTATACAAAAGGCGACGCCAACGAGCATAACGATTCAGGTTTTATTACCGATGCGAACATTGTTGGAGTCGTTGACTACAAACTTCCATACATTGGTTATCCCACCTTGTGGATGAGAAGTCTGTTTAACCGTTGAAGGAAAGGAGTTAAGTATGTCTGAACAGGAAATAAAAAGAAGACAAGAATACAAAAGAAGACGTAGAAGATGGACGATAATCCAACTTGTTGCAATTGTTTTGCTTCTTGTCGTATCCCTTGGCACATTCCTTGTTTACAACAGAATGGACCAGAATCAGTACATACAATATACTGAAAAATCCGGTATAGACTATAAAGTTCAGTATAGCGACAACGGATTTTTCGAGGAGGAATGGATAGATAAGGATAAATCCTACATCTCCTCGCTAATCGAGGGAATTTCGGCAGATTTTTCTTATAAAATTGATGCCGATTCTGATGAGATGAGGTACGACTATACCTATTACATTGACGCAAAGCTAATAGTAAGCAACGAAAGAAACGGTGCGACCTATTACACGGTGGAAGAGCGCATTCTTCCTATGACAAATCTGTTTTTGAAGAAGGCGTCAAGCTTTGAGATTAAAGAAACCGTAAATATCGACTTCGTTAGGTTTGACGAAATTGCTCGCTCGTTTATTAGTACGTACAACCTAAGTGATGCAAACGGCGTGCTTTTGGTCACTCTTAATGTTGAAACCAACTGCGAAAACAACGGCTTCCTTAACGTGTGCAAAAACGCTTATTCAACAAGCTTAAATATCCCCCTCGCCGAGGATACCTTCTCCATTCACTCCACCTCAAGCTCAGCTCCCGACCTTGTTAAAAACTTTGAGTTTGTAGGCTCAGTAAACCGTAGTATATTCCTTTATACTTCAATGGTTTCTCTTGCCCTTGCAGTTTTGCTTATTCTTACAATTCTCATCTTCCTGCAAGTCACCAAGAACGAGGATGTCACTTACGCGGCAAAAGTTCGTAAGATTTACAACGCATATAGTTCGTTTATACAGCGTATTAACGGAGATTTTAACTCCACGGGATACCAGACCGTACCGGTTAAAACCTTTGAAGAAATGCTCGGAATCCGTGACACCATTCAGTCCCCCGTGCTTATGTCCGAGAACAGGGACGAAACGATGACCAGATTCCTTATTCCTACTAATACTAAAATTCTCTACGTCTTTGAAATCAAGGTTGATAACTACGACGAACTCTATGCAACTCTTGGAAAGGTAGAGCCTGATAAACCCACAACAGATATTGTTGTCGAAGAAGAACCTGCTCCCGTCACAGAAGAAATGATAGAGGAAACGACTTTCGAATCAGAACCCTGTGAACAGACAGAAGAGGTTGTTGAAGATGTTGCCGAGGAAATTCCTGCCGAGGAAACTGTGGTTGAAGAAACACCCACCGAAGAAAGCGAGGAGCAGGAAACTACCCAAAGTGACCCCATCGTGCTTGATCTTCAAACGGTTATGGACGACCTAATGATCCACCTTGTAGAAGAGCCTGACGAAAATGGCGAGGAGGGTGACGGTCTTACCTACGTTGATGACAACGGCACCAAGATAATGATCACCTGCAAGCGCAGCTTCACCGCAAACCTTATACAGAGCAATCCTCAGGTTAAGAAA
>JAZUPL010000050.1:0-19959 GCA_045605175.1 Eubacteriales bacterium
AAAACTTACCCCCCCGACAGAAGAGCCCCCGGTGGACGAGCCTTCCAACCCTCCGACAGAGACCCCCCCTGCGGACGAGCCTCCCGTAGATGAGCCTCCTGTGGAAGAGCCTCAAAACTATACCGGCGTTATAGTCGGCGCATCGGTAGGCGGCGTTTCTGTTATCGGACTTGCGGTATTCTTCTTCATCAAGCGCAGAAAGATTATATAATCCCCAAAAAACATTACCAAAACCGACGGTATGCACCCAATAAGAGCAAAATGCATAATCCTTTTAGGGCAAAACACCGCAGAAAATAGGTGTTGAAACGATAATATTTCAAAGGGGCTGCTTCATTTAGGCATAACCGAATAAAAATACCGAGGTGTTGTATTACGCAGCACCTCGGTTGTGTTTTTTACAAGTTTGAAGAAAATTAAGGTTGAAAACCACTGGTTTTCTTCATTTTATGGTGTTTTTATTCTATCGCCGTTTCCTCGCTCGCCGTACTTTTGTACGGCTATCGCTCGTCAGCCGACGATTTCTGCTCTAAATCAAGCGAGCCCCAAAGGCGCTTCGCACTAAGAATTCAGATTTTTTGCCCCAAAAGTCCCAAAAACCCTTGGTACATCTGAATTCTTAATGACTTAGCCCCATTACGATGTTTTCGACACGCCTGTTTGGGTAATGTTCTGATTTCTATATCATTGACTTTTACCTTCTTGTGTGGTAAAATTGTCTTGCTCGGTTAGTTTGCCGAGATAAAAAATGCCGAGTTTTTGTGCGAGGTGGGTTTTGAAAAGCCATACTCAAATACGCTCGGTGTGAGGATTATATGAGAAGAAAAGAAAATTTGCCCGAACTGCTCGCCCCCGCCGGCGACTTCGAGTGCCTTGTGGCTGCCGTTCGGGGTGGAGCAGATGCCGTTTATATCGGTGGCAAGAGCTTTGGCGCTCGTGCCTATGCCAAAAATTTTGATATAGAAGAAATAGCACGCGCGGCGGTCTATTGCCATATTCACGGGGTGAGGCTTTATGTTACCGTCAACACGCTTTTGTTGGGGTCGGAAATCGAGTCGGCGACAAACTTTGCCATAAATCTTTACAAGGCGGGGGTTGACGCGCTTATCGTCGCAGACCTCGGTCTTGTACGTGTTCTTCGCCGTGTTTTGCCTGATATGGAACTGCACGCATCTACCCAGATGTCGGTACACAACTCGCTCGGCGCAGACGTGGCATACGGCGAGGGACTTAAACGGGTAGTGCTTGCAAGAGAGTTATCCTACGAGGATATTTGCAAGGTCACGAACAGGTGTGAGGCAGAGATTGAGGTCTTTGTTCACGGCGCTCTTTGTGTGTGCCATTCGGGACAGTGCCTGTTTTCCTCGATGATAGGAGGACGAAGCGGAAACCGCGGCGAATGCGCCCAGCCCTGCCGTCTGCCCTACAACCGTGGCAAGGCGATTCTTTCGCTCTCCGACCTCTCGCTTGCGGGACATATAGCCAAACTTATTGATTCGGGCGTTTCGAGCCTGAAAAAAGAGGGAAGAATGAAATCTCCCGACTATGTTTACACGGTTGCCTCGATATATAGAAAACTGCTTGACGAGCACCGTGACAGTACGCAAAAAGAGGACAAAAGGCTCCGTGACGCATTTTCTCGAGGCGGCTTTACCGACGGCTACTTTACGGGTAGAGTACAGGACTCTGGAATGTGCGGCGTGCGCTCCGAGGGGGACAAGGAAGCCTCAAGAAGAATGGAGGGTGGGGACTACACCCCCGACCGTGTTAAATTAAGTGCCAAGGCTATAATTCGTGGGGGCGAGAGGTCTATGCTTTCGCTGCGTCACCCCGACGGCTATGTAGCCACCGTCTATGGAGAGGTGCCTGAGGCGGCAAGGAGCGTCCCCCTAACCGAGGACTCTGTCCGAGCGAGATTTTCTAAAATGGGTGGGACATTCTTCTCGCTTGCGAGCGAGGATATAGAACTTTATTTAGACGAGGGGCTCAACCTTTCGCCTGCCGAACTTAACAGGCAGAGGCGCGAGGCGGTAGAGTCGCTTGAGGGCTTTTATTATACAAAAAGGCGGCTCTTTGAGTGTGGGGAATATAAATTTGACGAAAAATTTGCCTACTCCCCCTCGCTTGGCAGAACGGCTTATATTCGCTCGCCCGAGGTATTTATGGCGCTTAAAAATGCAGGACGGCTTTCGTCGGTTGATGCGGTATTCCTTCCCCTTGACCTTTATGCCGAGGCGGAGAAAAAGCCGAACGGCGTAGCGCTCCCACCCGTGGTGTTTGAGAGTGAGATAGACGAGGTAAGGGCTATGCTTAAGGATGCTTGCAATTCTGGAGTCAAATACGCCCTCGTTGGAAACCTCGGTCATATACCTATGGTAAAGGAATGCGGGCTTGTGCCTGTGGGTGATTTTAGGTTGAACGCCTACAACATCTCGACGCTTCTTGCCCTATCCGACCTTGGAATATCCGACACGGTATTGTCGGTGGAACTCAGCGAGGGGGCGGTGCGCTCTCTTGGAGGCAGGGTGCTGACATTTGGACGAATACCCCTGATGATTACCGAGAGGTGCTTTATAAAGGACGAATTTGGTTGTACTTCCTGCGAGAGGGCAGAACTTACCGACCGACGGGGAGTCGCCTTCCCGATAAGGCGTGAGTATAAGCACCGAAACGTTATTTATAATTCTACCCTGACCTATATGGGCGACAAACTGTCCTCGCTCTCGGGCGGCAGAGCGGTGCGTGAGCATCTTCTCTTCTCCACAGAAACAGAGAGGGAGGCGCTCGGTCTTATCGACTGCTATCTCGAACACAGGGTGTTACCACAGGGCGTTCCGCTACGTAGATTGGGCAGAAGAACGTCAGGCAAGGGAAAGTAATTTATTCTGGGAACGGTGCGCATGATGCGTTGCAGATGTTTTTCTGTGTCACCCAACAGGTCATAAAAAATGAGCAGATATGCAGGTTAAACCGCCTGTATGTCTGCTCTTTTTGTTTATACAAAAACGATAAACGCCCATACCCGTGTAGAGGTTTTTACAAGTTAAAGTCTGCATTGACAATAATAGTTTACATTATTGCCAGATTGCATATTTTTACTTTATTGGGGGATAAATAACTGCGGAGGGAATTATGTTAAGCGAAAATCATAGAGAAAACGTTGTTCTTTTAAGAGAGCAATTAAGATGCGAAGAAAATTTTGACCTAATAGAGCGACATTTGCACGTAGGCGGTTGTGATTTGTGCTTTTTCTATATAGACGGCTTTGTAAAGGACGGCGAAATGCAAAGGGTAATGCAGACCTTGATGAGCATGAAAGAGAGCGGTACTGCCGAATACGTGGCGGCAAGACTTCCTTATGTGGAGGTAGATTTGGCAAGTGACCTTTCCGATATTATTCGCGGTGTTTTGTCGGGGCAATCCTGTGTTATCGGTGAAATGTTTGGTGCTTGCGCCATACTTGTTGACGCGCGCACCTACCCTGCAAGGACTACTGCCGAGCCTGACACGGACAGGGTTATGCAGGGGGCAAGGGACGGCTTTGTCGAAACCTTGGTAATGAACACCGCTCTTATCAGGCGTCGAATACGTGATACACGCCTGACTATGCGACATTTTGACCTTGGTGGGGCGTCGCACACCGACGTTGTAATGTGCTACATGGAGGGGATTGCAGACGAAGAAACGGTGAACACAATAGCGAAAAAACTCACCTCGTTAAAACCGGATACGATGACCTTAGGCTATCAGTCCCTGGCAGAGAGCCTTATTAAAAAGGGCTGGCTCAATCCATTTCCTAAAATTAGGCTAACCGAGCGTCCTGACACGGCGTCAAGTCAGGTGCTTGAGGGGAGCATCCTCCTAATTTGTGATACAACCCCACAGGTAATGATACTGCCGACTTCGATTTTTGCCTTTATACAACAGACCGACGACTTTTATTTTCCACCCTTGACGGGGACCTATCTGAGGCTTGTAAGGACTATTATACTTCTTCTTTCGGTGGTTGCAACCCCGCTTTGGTATTTGTATATTGAGTATGCCGATATGCTGCCAAATTTTTTACGGTTTTTGCTACCCGACGAACCAGGGGCGTTACCCATAATTTTACAACTTCTGCTTGTCGAGGTGGCACTTGACGGGCTTAAAATCGCGTCAATGAACACCCCGGATATGCTATCAAATTCGCTCTCGGTTGTGGGCGCTTTGTTGCTTGGCGATTTTGCTGTACAGGTGGGGTGGCTCTCGGCCGACGTTATTCTCTATATGGCGTTTATAGCAATTGCCAACTTCGCTCAACAAAACGTAGAACTTGGTTATGCGTTCAAATTTATGCGTGTTTTAACACTCTTGTTTGTGTTTGCCTTTGGTATTTGGGGACTTTTGCTTGGTCTTTTAGTCTTTGTTTTTCTCGTTGCGACAAACACCACCGTTACAGGCAAAAGGCACTATCTTTATCCCCTTATTCCCTTTAACAAGCAGGCTATGCTACGGCTAATTTTTAGGTTTAAGAAAACAGAAAACGAAACCGAGAAAGTTGACAGTTGAAAGTGGAAAATTTAATTAACAATTAAAAATGGTATTTTTAGGCACTTTTCTTTTTTCGCACCAACCGTTCAAAATAAAATCAAGGGCGAGATGTTTTTGACATCTCGCCCTATCCTTGTTAAGTATGCGTGTGCCAGGGTGAGCGTAGCGTCAACGCTTCCGCTTTTTGCCTCTGCTATAAGTCTTTCGATATCCTTATAAATCCTGCTTATAAATCTTGAATATTTTTGGTGTGTTTTTATTAAAGTCTGTTTTTGTCGTATTTTTTTATTTATGTGGCAAGGGATAGTTTCTTTTGTGGGTTTAACCTACAAAGCCTATTTTTCTACGCACCTTTGACATCGTGCGTCTTGCGTAACCGTAGGCGTCCTCGGCACCGGCTCTCATAACCGCTTCAAGGTGTGCCTTGTCGGCGATAAGTCTTGCAAATTCCTCTCTCACAGGTGCGAGTCCGTCGGCACAAGCCTCGCCAACCGCAAGCTTGAATTCTCCGTAGCCGACCCCCATAAATTCTCTCTCGATTTCTTCAAAGGTCTTGCCTGTAAAGGCACGGTATATAGTCATAAGATTTGACACGCCCGGCTTGCTCTCGGCATATCTGACCTCGGTTTCGGAGTCGGTGACGGCACGCTTGAACTTGCGCATTACTTCATCCTTGGAGTCGAGTATGTAAACCACGCCCATAGGGTTAGGGTCGGACTTGGACATCTTTGCGGAAGGCTCTGCCAGGGACATTATCTTCATCGTATCTGTGGGAATATATCCCTCGGGGATACGGAAGGTGTCCGAGTAAATCTGGTTGAAACGCATCGCTATGTCGCGTGCAAGTTCGAGGTGCTGCTTTTGGTCGATGCCCACGGGAACGATGTCGGTCTGGTAGAGAAGAATATCCGCCGCCATAAGGGTGGGATAGGTAAATAGCCCTGCGTTTATGTTTGAGGCGTTCTTCGCACTCTTATCCTTAAACTGTGTCATTCTTGACAGTTCGCCGTACATCGTGTAGCAGTCGAGAATCCAGCCGAGTTCGGCGTGCTGTGGCACTTGCGACTGAACGAAGAGGGTGTTTTTGGTTTCGTCAAGGCCGCATGCCATATAGAGCGCTAAGGTTTCGTAGGTTCTGCGACGAAGGTCTGCCGGTACCTGCCTAACCGTTATTGCGTGCAGGTCAACTACGCAGTAAAAGGTCTTATATTCCTCGGAAAAACGAGAGAAGTTTTTAATTGCGCCGAGGTAGTTTCCTATGGTTAAATTTCCGGAGGGCTGCACACCGGAAAAGACGATTTTCTTTGAATTTTCCGCCATTGTATTTTAACCTTTCATATAATTAGTCGAATATTTTTATAAATATTTTAACACCTAACCTTTGTTTTGTCAAGTAGAAAGGGGCTGAGTCATTAAGAATTCAGATGAACCAAGGGTTTTTGGGACTTTTGGGGCAAAAAAATCTGAATTCTTATAGCGATGCGCCTTTAGGGCTCGCTTGATTTAGAGCAGAAATCGTCGGCTGACGAGCGATAGCCGTACAAAAGTACGGCGAGCGAGGACACGGCGATAGAATAAAAACACCATAAAATGAAGAAAACCGGTGGTTTTCAATCTTAATTTTCTTCAAAATTGTAAAAAACACAATCGAGGTGCTGCGTAATACAACACCTCGGTGTTTTTATTCGGTTATGCCTAAATGAAGCAGCCCCATTTAATTAACCCCTTGGGAAGAAAGAGGGCTTACCCGACTCAATCGGTCTTTCGTGTGAGGGGATTATGTTAGGACTTTACTCTTACACCTGAGGGAACAAAGCCTCGAACACGGCATAGGGGATAGATAATACTCTCCCTGCCTATAAAGGTGCCGGGGCAAAGCACCGAGTTGCAGCCTACTTCTACTCTATCGCCGAGGATTGCTCCGAGTTTCTTTCGTCCTGTCGGGATTTTCTCACCCTCAAGAGAGATGCTTATTTCGGTCTTGTCGCTTTTTACATTAGAGGTGATAGCACCCGCTCCAAGATGTGCGCCCTCGCCTAAAATAGAGTCGCCCACATAGTTGAAGTGGGGGACTTGAACGCGGTCAAACAATATGGAGTTTTTTATCTCGGTGGAGTTGCCGACAACTGTATTTCTGCCTATTATAGCCGAACCACGGACGAATGCCCCGGGCCTTATATCCGCCCCCTCCATTATTATTAGAGGCCCGTGCAGGGTAGCAAGATCCGATACTGTTGCCCGTGTGCTGATCCATATAGAGTCGCCGTATTTATGATACTTGTCGTGGGGCAAGTGGACACCCGTGTCGAGAATTATCTCGCTTAAGTGCTGTAAAATCTCCCACGGATACTCATAGGACAGTATTTTTTCGTAGAGCGGAGAAGAGTCGGGGTTTGTAAATAATTCTTTGCTTTTTGGCAGAGTCATATCCCTTCCTCGCTCTCTATAATGCTTTTGAGGTTTTCTGCAACTCGTCTTGCCTCTTCTATGGTATCTGCTTCTGCCAAAATTCTTATAACCGGCTCTGTTCCGCTCTCTCGAATGATTATTCTGCCGTAATCTCCAAGGCTCTTTTCTGCCTGTTGTTTGGCCTCTAAAACACTCTTTCTTCTGGCTATGCTCTTGTCTTTTACCTTAACCGAGAGAGATATGCTTGGCAGGAGTTTTACCTTTTCTCTTAGTGTGCCGAGCTCGGTTTTTTCTTCTATTAATGTTTCAACGAGTTTTATTCCTGTTAAAATTCCGTCACCGGTTGTGGCATAGCGGGATAGTATTATATGTCCTGAATGTTCTCCGCCTATTGAAAAACCGCCCTCTCGCATTCTTTCGTACACGTATCTGTCGCCGACGGTAGTCTGCTCATAGTCTATGCCTTCCTCCTTTAGTGCTCGGTAGAGCCCCGGGTTTGACATAATCGTACATATTAGTTTGTTGCCGTGGAGTTTACCCTCTCTTTTTAGGCGTCTTGCGAGTATATACATTATTCTATCGCCGCAGACCTCTCTGCCTTTTTCATCTACGGCAATACATCTGTCGCCGTCACCGTCAAAGGCAAGTCCCAGGTCGCACCCCTCTTCTACAACCCTCTTTTTGAGTGTTTCTATGTGCGTTGAGCCGATCTCGCGGTTGATATTTAGTCCGTTGGGATCGGTTCCGATAGTCACCACTTTTGCCCCAAGGGCAGAGAATACCGACGGTGCTATCATCCACCCCCCACCATTGGCACAGTCGAGCAGAATTTTCTTGTTACGGAAGGAGTGCGTAGAGAGCGAAATAAGATAGCCTATATATCTGTTTCTGCCTGAGTAGTGGTCAACTATTTTGCCTATTTCCTCGCCGATTTTTGCTTGGGGAAGTCTGCCTTCATCCATTCTTTTTTCTATATCTTCAATAAAAAGATCGTCGATTTTTTCGCCCTCGCTCGACATAAGTTTAATACCATTGTCGGTGTAGGGGTTATGACTTGCGGAAATCATTATTCCCATATCAAAGTCCTCGGTTCTCGTCACGTAAGCCACGGTGGGAGTGGTACATACGTGCAGAAGATAGACGTCCGTCCCCGAAGCGGCAAGACCTGACGCTATTGCGTATTCCAGCATATAGCAGGAGAGTCTGGTGTCCTTGCCTATAACCACACTTCCTCGCTTGCCCCCATCACAGAGCATACCTCCCAAAATTCTGCCGAGCCGATAGGCGATGTCCGCCGTGAGAGTTATTCCCGCCTCGCCCCTGTATCCGTCCGTACCAAAGTATTTGCCCATATTGCCTCCTTGTTAAAAGGGCGTGTATTCTTCGCCCTTACATATAGGGTTATTATATGCTAAACAGTAAAAAATTACTCATTTTATAAAAGAAAAATAAGAAGGGGCAAGAATGGTAAAGCAAAAAAGGAAAGACAGCGAAAAAGAAAAAAGCAGGGGAGAATGTAAAAAAGCAAAAGCGAGGAGCGGCAAAAATAGCAAATAAAAAAGACTCCCTATGGGAGGGAGGCTTATCCGTAATTGAATCTGAATTCCAACCTTCCCTTTTGGGGAAGTTGGCTTGCGAAGCAAGACGGATGAGGTTGAAATAGAGTAGGCTTTCATTATAGCGATAAATGAGCAAACTTGCTTTGTAAACCTCATCCACCACAAATGGTTCCCCTTTCTCGCTGCGGCTCGGTCACCTTCGAGGGAAAACTGTTATCAACTGTTTTCTAACACTCTCAGGTCGCTTCGCTACCCAAAGGGGAAGGTTGGGTGATATACAGAACGTAGTCAAAATTCTATCTTTAATTATGCATTATGAATTCTGCATTATCATCATTCGCTTTCCATTTTCCATTTTCAATTGTCAATTTACTTGTTTTCCATTTTCAATTTACTATAACCAAGTCGCAGATTTTTTCGGGGTGGGTGGAGGAAAAATATTCTTCCTCTCTCGGAATCCACAGGTCTGAAAACCTCTTGAAACCGTCCTCGCCCTCGCGAGCGAGCAGCCTTTTTCTTTGACTCTTTGTATCGAGGAAAATCTTTATATCATAAAAGGGCAAAAGCGAGGGAAAGAGCGAGTATGTTCCCTCTATTATTACAACACTCGACGCAGGAATATGCACTTCTTCCAAAAGCATTTGACTCTTGCAGGAAAAGGGGCGATAAGAAAAGGGTTCGCCCGTAAAGAGCGGGATGAGGACTTCCTTGCGAAGTCGTTCAAGGTCCATGTGGCCGAAGTATTGGGACATTATTTGCTCGGTGCGCTGTGCGAGGGGTAAATAAAAATCGTCGGTGTGAATCACGGGGGCAGAAAGCGAGGACGAAAGAAGCCCTGCGAGGGTAGATTTGCCCGAGGCACTTCTGCCGTCTATTGCTATAATAATGGGTGACTTTTTACCGTGGCTATTATTAGTTTGAATATTTTGGTTAGGGCTGTTTTCAACCGAGGGGGCTTTGCTAAATTTACTCTCTACAAGCCGAGCAATTTTCTCTATATAATGGGAAAAAGGATTGTCGGGCTTGGAATTTCCCTGCATTTTGCTCTCCTTTCTTCTTTTTTGGGTTTTCTGTTTAGGTTTGATTTTGGAGTTGTTTATTTATGCCTGCTTTTGTAATATCCTATTTAAGTCTTCCTCTTTGCGTAAGTCCGGATTTTTCGAGTGCGAGAAGAATCGCGGGAATAATCACCAACTGTATTGCTATACCGAGCAGGGCGTTAAGGAATGCCTCTGTAAAGAAGTAGGCAAGTGTAAATCCCCCCTCGCCAAAGCCGAGAAGAACTGCCTGAACGACACCGAAGACAAGTCTGCCGCCGAGCATAGCCATAGTTAAGGATAAATAGATAGGTGCGACAAGAGAGAGCGTCGGACGTTCCCCTCTTTTTGACAAGGAGAGCCAAAGCGAGTAAAACACCCCGACCAACACCCCGTAAGAACACAACTCTATCGCCATAGAAAGTGCGGTGGGGTAAAATACGGGGCGTCCAAAAAGCAAAGAGCGAAGCAAGGGTGCTGAAGCACCTATTACGCCACCATATAAAGGCCCTAACAAAAAGCCCGCAAGAAGAACCGGAATGTGCATAGGTAAGAGCATGTTGCCTATTTCGGGCATCTGCCCTGTAAGAAATGGGAGAAATAGGGCAAGCGAGAGGAGCATCCCTCCAACAACTATTCTTTTGGTCATTATTCCACCTCGTAATTTCTATGGATATATAATAGCATTTTTTGCTCGCGTTTGTCAACAGTATATATAGAGTAGGCGAAAATTTGACACGCCACCCCCTTGTATTGGGTGATTTATGGCAACTTTAGCAAAATGTAAAGTATTATTATAAAAATGTCAGCGGATATTCGACCGACAAAAAATAGCACTAATACTTATTTGTTGACAATAATATAAAAATATGTTAAAATTAAACGGATACGCATATAAGAACGAAAACAACAAATAATATAAGGAGTGCTCTATGAAACTCAACTACAAAAGAACGATTTTGGTGGGCTTCGCTTTCTTCCTGATTAGTGCCTTCTGGCAGGCGTATGACGCTATCGTTCCCTTGATTCTAAACAATCACTTTGGCTTGCCTGACACGGCGTCGGGTGCTATTATGTCACTGGACAATATTTTTGCCGTATTTCTTCTTCCCCTGTTCGGCTCGCTCTCGGACAAGGTAAACACTAAATATGGCAGACGAACCCCCTTTATTTTGTTCGGTACGCTGGCGGCGGTTGTTTCTTTCTTCACCCTGACCTTTATTGACAATTTCCAACTTTCCTTGCTTCCTACGGGTGAGTACGCCACTCTGCTTGGTGCGGCAACCACCGATGCGGCAAGGGAAGAGGTGCTTAAACAAATTTCCGAGAGAACGCTTGAGCAAACGCTTTCTAATCCCTGGCCTTTGGTCGGCTTTATAGGTCTTTTGCTTGTGGTGTTGCTCTCTATGGCTACCTTCCGTTCGCCTGCCGTGGCTCTTATGCCCGACGTTACCGTAAAGCCCCTGCGTTCAAAGGGCAACGCTATAATCAACCTTATGGGTACTGCCGGCGGCATCGCGGTTTTGGTGCTTGGTATGGTGTTTGGCACTTCGGGTAATCAATATATGCAGTACACAGGATACGTCCTTGCTGTTGTTGGAATAATGCTTCTCGGTCTTGGTATATTCATCCTCACCGTCAAGGAAAAGAGATGGGCAGAGGAAATGGAAAAAGACACCGAGCGTTTCGGCTTAAACGCCGACGAGCATGCAGAATCGACCGAAAAGCGCGGGCTTTCAAAGGCGGAGATGAAGTCGCTTCTTCTTATTCTTGCCTCGGTGGCTCTTTGGTATATCGGCTACAACTCCATAACAAGTAAATATACGGTTTATGCAGGCGACATTCTCCGTGTTGACTTTAATTTCACTCTTATTATTGCTCAAGCGGCGGCGGTTATTGCATATATCCCCGTTGGCATAGTTGCCTCAAAGATAGGTAGGAGAAAGACTATTCTTGCAGGTATTATAATGCTTGCCTCGGCTTTCTTTGTTGGTAACTTTATTACCTCTGAGAGCGGTTGGATACAGTATCCGATATTTGTCCTTGCGGGCATTGGTTGGGCTACTATAAATGTAAACTCTTTCCCTATGGTTGTCGAACTTGCAAAATGCGGTGACGTGGGCAAGTACACGGGCTATTACTACACGGCTTCAATGGCGGCACAGATTGTTGCACCCATACTGTCAGGCGTGCTTTATGACCTTATCGGTATGAGATATGTTTTCTTCGCCTTTGGAACTCTGTTCGTTATGCTGTCGTTTGTCACTATGTTCTTTGTTCGACACGGTGATGCCCGCCCTGAAAAGGAAGTGGCAATTGCCGAGGCTTTTGATTCTGACATTTAATCCGTGTTAAATATTCGGACATATAGATTTTGGATTCTATCTAAAACGTAAAGGAAACCTAACAAATGGACGCTTGGCTGATTGCTTTAATAATAGTCCTTTCGGCACTTGTGGTGCTGGTCGGCGCTTTTCTCTTTTTCTTCTTGTTTTTGGCTATTCTCCCGGGGGGACATAACCGAGAGATGGAGAGGTACAAATTCACCCGATTTGCCCACCGAGGACTGCACCGTGACGGAATAGAGGAAAACTCGCGTTCTGCTTTTTTGAGGGCTATGGAGGCAGGCTTTGGAATAGAACTTGACGTTCGTCTTTCCTCTGACGGAGAGCTTGTGGTTTTCCACGACGAAACTCTCTCTCGTATGTGTGGCATAGACGGCAAGGTGGTGGACTACACCGCCGAGGAACTGGCGGGCTTCCGCCTTGGTAATTCCGAAGAAGGTATTCCCACATTTCGCGAGGTGCTTGAACTCGTCGATGGGGCTGTGCCGCTTCTTATCGAGATAAAGAAAGACTTGGGCGAGGGTAAAGTCGCCGAGAAATTTCTTGAGGTTATCGAGGGATACAAGGGCGAGTATATTGTCGAGTCCTTTAACCCCTTGGCGCTTCGCACTATAAGACGGGCAAACCCCGATATTCTTCTCGGCATACTCTCTATGCAGTATTCAAAGGAGGAGAAGTATAGGGGCAAATTGCTCTATCGCCTTTTGGAGGATATGAGGCTCAATTTCCTGTTCCGTCCTGACTTTATCGCCTATGAAAAGGGAGGACACGCCTGCGGCGTGCTTCGTTTTATTCGCAGGACCTTCGGCACACCTCTTTATGCATGGACTGTTCGCTCTTCTGAGGAGGAGAGAGATGCTATCCGTGACGGCTTTGATTCGGTGATCTTCGAGGACTATATCCCTGAGTAAGAAAGGCTTGCCTTTATTCAAAACATTTCAGGTAATACGATAAATTCATTATAAAGAAAAGCGAAAACAGTAATAAAATGAAAATAGAACTTGTTGCAACCTGTCTATTTGGACTTGAGCACTTGCTTGGTGAGGAGATAGACTCGCTCGGTTACGAGAGAATTTCAACGATAAACGGCAGAGTAACCTTTCTCGGTGACGAAGAGGCTATTGCGCTATCCAACATATTTCTCCGCTATGCCGAGAGGGTTTACGTAAAGTTAGGCTCTTTCTCCGCACCTACCTTTGATGCACTTTTTGAGGGGACGAGGGCGCTTGCTTGGGAGAGATTTATTGGCAGTAAAGATGCCTTTCCCGTCAAGGGACATTCGATAAAATCGGCGCTTCACTCTATACCCGACTGTCAGGCTATTGTGAAAAAGGCGATAGTCCGTCGCCTTGGCGAAAAATACGGTATGACCGTCTTCCCTGAGGAAGGAATAAAATACCAGATTGAATTTTTTATACTTAATGATGAGGCAACTCTGATGATAGACACTTCGGGCGAGCCGCTTCACAAGCGAGGCTACAGAAGGCAGTCAAACCTTGCTCCCATTCGCGAAACGCTTGCCTGTGCAATTGCCGCCACCTCTCGCCCTCGAGAGGACGTCTTGATGTGGGACCCCTTCTGCGGCAGCGGCACTATTGCCATTGAAGCGGCAATGCTTATGCGAAACATTGCCCCTGGGGCACGCAGACATTTTGCCGCTGAGAAGTACCCTTGGATAGCAGACAGACTATGGGCAGACGCGCGCGAAGAGGCAAGGGAGGGTATAAGAGAATCGGGCTTTGAGGTCTTTGCCTCGGATATTGACGAGAGTACCCTCGCTATTGCCAAGGACAACGCATACAGGGCAGGCGTGTTAAATTCTATGAAGATTTTTTGCCGTGATGCACGCACTATCAGAGCGCCCGGCAGGCGTGGGACGATAGTTACAAATCCACCCTATGGCGAGAGGCTTGGCAGTATGGATGAGGTGGAAAGCCTCTACCGTGATATCGGTAGGCATTTTCGCACCCTTGAGCCTTGGCAGGCGTATATTATAACCAGCCACGAGGGCTTTGAAAGGCTATATGGTCGCAGGGCAGACAAGGTTAAAAAACTCTATAACGGAATGATTCCCTGCTTCCTGTATCAGTTTTATAAAAACGGCAATAAATAATTAACACGGTCTTTATGCCAAACCGTCAAGCATTATTTTGCAAAGTTAAGAAAGAATTTTTACATTAGAAAGACTTTTGTAACAATATCTTAATAATCCTGTTGTATACTAATGATGTATTTGGAATTACAATAACCGAATTGGAAGCGAAAGTTATGAGAAAAACCAAGATAATAGTTTCTTCTGTTTTGGTCGTGTGCCTCTTGTTTTCTATGTCCTCCTGCCTTATGGTCGGGGGCTTGCAAGGTGGTGGCTTGATGACCGAGGAACAGATAAAGGAATTCATCAATGGGCAACTTGGCAACAATGTTACTGTTGACGGCGGAGATAATTACAACATAAATATTGAGGGTGGCACGACGGTGGCTACCGCGGCGGCAAAGGGCTTGCTGAGTGCGGTTAGCGTGGAGTGCAGGTTCAAGGTTCGTGGTGGACTATACCCCTACAAAGAAACTACGGCTACCTCCTCAGGTTCAGGTGTAATATATAGACTCGATAAGAATAGAGGCGATGCATATATTATCACCAACTACCACGTGGTGTATAACAGTCTTTCCACCACATCTAACGGTATAAGCAACGATATTACCCTCTATCTCTACGGTTCAGAGCCTCAGACGGTGAACGGTTATGGTATTACTGCTACCTATATTGGCGGCTCGATGAATTATGATATAGCCGTCCTGAAGGTTGAGGGAAATAGAATACTTGCAGAGAGTAATGCAAGAGCGGTGGATTTTGCAGACTCCAACAAGGTGTCTGTCCTCGATATGGCTATCGCGATAGGAAATGCGGCGGCGGCAGGCATCTCTGCCACGGTGGGCTACGTCAACGTGGATAGCGAGTACCTCGAAATGGAGGGGGCAGACGGACACACACCTATAAATCTTCGCGTTATGCGAATAGATACGGCGGTAAACGGCGGCAACTCGGGCGGCGGTCTTTTCAACGCAGAGGGCGATCTTATCGGAATAGTAAACGCCAAGATGGTAGATAGCGAGATAGACAGCATAGGCTACGCCATTCCCTCAAACGTGGTTAAATATATCGCAGACAACATTCTTTACTACTGTGACGGCACCGACAAGGAGTCGGTTTACAGATGCCTTATGGGAATAACCGTCACCGTTACCGAAGCACACTCTGAGTATGATACAGAGAGTGGCAAGGTTGTCAAAAAAGAAACGGTGGTTGTCGGCTCGGTAAATAGCGGGGCTATGGTCGAGGGGCTTCTTCAAAGCGGTGATATAATTAAGTCTATCCTTATAGACGGCAAGACCTACGAGGTTGACAGAATGTATAAGGTGGTTGACAGTATGCTTAACGCACGCGTCGGCTCGTCTGTCACGGTTAATATCATTCGTGACGGCGGGGCTATGGCCGTGGATTTGGAGATAACCGCAGAGTTTCTTACCCAATACTGATTGAATTATATAAAGTAAAAGTGCAAGAGTAGAATAAAAATGATAAGCACCCTGAAAAGTCAGAAACTTTTCAGGGTGCGTTTTTAATGGGAAAATATATTAATTGTAGTTATAAGAAATTGTATATTTGCCGGTGGCATCGTCCCATTTGTTGCCCTTTGAAATACCGCCCCACTCTGCTTGTGTGCCGCGGTATTTAATACTTGTAAGTTTTTTGCAATAGGCGAATGCACCCTCGCCAATACTGCTAACACCCTTTCCGATAACGACACTTGTAAGACTTGTGCAATCTGCGAATGCCTCCTCGCCGATGCTCTTAACACTGTCGGGAATGGTGATACTTACAAGCCCTGTGCAACTGATGAAAGCCTTTGCGCCAATAGTTTCGACGCTCTTTCCAATTGTCACGGTTTTAAGCCCCTCACAACAAGAGAATGCATAAGAGCCGATATTCGTAACGCTATCTGGTATGGTGACGGAGGTAAGAGCCGAGCAGTCGGAGAACACGAAGTTTCCGATTTTCTTGACATTGCTGCCTATTACTATGCTACTAAGGTTTTTGCAACCATAGAATGCGCCGTCGCCGATACCCGTGACACCGCCTGAAATTACTACTTTAGTAATGCTTTCATAGCCGTAGAAGGCGTATTTGTAGATTTCATAGCCCTCGCCGTTATAACTGTCGGGCAGGGTAAGGACGGTTTCCGTACCCGTGTAGCCAAGCAGATAATTTACGCCAGAGAGAGTGGCAAAGAGGTAGTCGCTGTGGGCTGTTACCCTGCTTTCGCCTGAGTGTACCACCTTTGCGTAAAGCGAAATGTTGCCATAATCTGTCGAGCCGGAGGAAATATCAAGCGAGGACTTGTTTATTACCTCAACGAGTTTGTAGCAGAAGGCAAAGGCATCATCGCCAATATTCCTAAGGCTGCTTGGAATTGTTACACTAGTAAGACCTTCAAAATTATAGAAGGCATAAGAGCCGATTTTCTCGACGCCCTCGGGTATTACGAGTTTACAAACAAGCCTCTCGTCAAGGTATAGAGAAGCGCCTGTATGGAGGGGATTTGCAGAGAGTGAGCCAAAGGATATATTGCACCAAGCACCAATATCGCTGATATATACACTAAAGAGGGAGTTGCAGTAGGCAAACGCACCCGAGCCGATACTTGCAATTTTGTTAGGAACTTTTATACTTGCAAGCGAGGAGCAGTCCGAGAATGCAAAACTGCCGATATTCGTGACGCTGTCGGGGAGCGTTATATTCACAAGGCTGACACAGTAAGCGAAGGCGCTCTCACCGATGTTATTTACACTTGCCCCCATTTTTAAGGTTTTGAGAGAGGTGCACCCGTAAAAGGCAAATCTGCCAATATCCGTCACACCGTTTCCTATTTCCACACTCAAAAGCCCTGGGCAGAAGGCGAAAGCAAAGTCGCCTATATCCCTGACGTTATCGGGGATAACCAAATTTGTAAGACCTGTGCAAGAGCCAAAGGCGTCGTTGCCAATGAAGAGAACACCCCTTCCTATAACTACGCTTTCAAGATGGGCGTATTCATAGAAGGCATAGGCGGGAATACTCTTGACGCTGTCGGGTATTATTATTTCGGTCAGGGCCTTGCCGCCGAGGTAAAGGGTTGCCCCGTTATATAGGGGGTTGGAGGAAGACGAGCCAAAGGATATGTTGCACCAGGCGGATATGTCGCTGATATATACGCCTTTTAGTGAGGAGCATTTTTCAAATGCCTTCTCGCCAATACTCAAAACTCGCTCGCCTATTTCTACATTTTCAAGATTTAAGCAATATACAAAGGCGTGTGAGCCGATGCTCTCAAGGCTGTTTGGCAGGTCTATGCTCTCAAGATTAGAGCATTTATAGAAGGCGTGTGAGCCAATACTCTTAACACTTTCGGGGAGTGCTACACTTGTAAGAGTAGAGCATTGATAGAAAGCAAAGTCGCCAATACTGTTTACACCGCTTGGTATTACAATATCAGAGAGAATTTCGCCATGCAGGTAAAGGTTTGCAAAATTAGATAGGGGGTTGGAGAAAGGCGAGCTGAAGGCTATATTGCACCAATTTCCTATATCACTGATATGCACGCTCTTAAGGGCAGTGCAGTTTTCAAAGGCGCCCTCGCCGACACCTGCTATACTATCTCCCATAACCACGCTTTTAACTCTTGCGCAAGAGGCAAAGGCGCTCTCGCCGATACTCTCAAGGCTTTGGGGCAGGTCTATGCTTTCAAGCAAGGAGCATCCGTAAAAGGCGTGTGAGCCGATATACTTAACTCCCTCGGGTATTACGATGCTGCCAAGTATTGAGTATTCATAGAATGCGTAGTTGCCAATGCTATCTACTCCATCGGGTATTACAATATCGGTAAGAGCCGTCTGTCCGAGGTAAAGGCTTGCCCCGTTATATAGGGGATTTGCAGAGGGTGAGCCAAAGGCTATATTGCACCATTCTCCCAAATCGGTGATATAGACAACGGTAAGGGCCATACACCCAGAGAATGCGCCATCGCCAATGCTTTCGACAGATTTCGAAACTCTGATACTGGACAGGAATGAGCAGTCGGCAAACGCGTGCGAGCCTATGCTTAGAGTTTTGCTCGGTATCTCCATACCTGCAAGGAAAGCACATTCGGCAAAGGCATACGAGCCAATGCTACTGACACTTTCGGGTAATGGTATATTCGACAGTCTGCCACAGTGATAGAAGGCGTAATCGCCAATGCTTGTAATATCGGCATTAACAACTATGCTTGTAAGACGGGAGCAGTTGTAGAATGAGCCGTAGAATATTTCGCCACCGTTTATTGTAACATCTTTAAGCGATGAGGGAATGTAATATACGGCGTAACCCGTGGGTGAATAATACTGGGTTGTGGCAACTCCGCCGGTAAAACCGGAAGTGCCGAAAATGTAGCCAAAGAGAGTCGAGGCATCACTCTTTGTTCCGCCCTTGCTCGCGCCCACGAAAGGCAGGGTTAATTTCACAAGGTTAGAGCAACCCGAAAGCGCCCCGGGGCTTATCTCTGTTACATAGTCGGGAACTGCAATTTCGCTTACGGTTCTGTCCTTTACTCCCACGAGAGTGCAGGACGTGTCGGTGTAACTAAGTATCAAATTTTGAAGGTTTTCATTGCGAGCAAACCTTGCCACAATATTGCCTTCGGGTATGCCGACGAATGTGGACTTGGAGGATATCAGGGTATCCCCGTTATACCAGCCCAAAAACAGACAATCAGGCATAGGGGTAGCGGTAACCGAAACCGAAGCGCCATATTTATATGTTCCCGCATTTGTTATGCTTCCGTATTCGGAATTTGCATTTGAAACAGTGAAGGTGTCCCTTGTATAATAAAGTTTTAGCACCAGGGTTTCGCCACCCTTCAAAATAGCGGCTGTTACACTTGCCGAGGTGTCGAGTGTAAAGTGCGGATATACCTTTAACTCGGCTCGCACCGTCGCACCGGTTGTGCCGATCAGTTTTTTGCTTTCGGCAAGAGTGTATTCATCGTCTTCGGCGTTTTGAAGATAATATTCAACCGTATAAGCGGTGTCGGTCTTAGCTTCCCATTTTGCTATAATAACTGTATTTCTCATGATAGGTTGTGAGAAGTCATAATTCCAGCCCAAGAAGGTATATCCATCACGGGTTGTGGTGGGCTCTGTTGCCAAATAACCCCTCTCAACATACTGTATATCAACGGCGGTACCGCCTCCCGTGTTGAATCTTACGGTGTACATAGGGTTGCGATAGATATTGACGGTATAGACGGTTTTGGTTTTGTCGGGGTGCGTCAGGTGGATATAAAAGGTGTTGTCACCATTTTCGAGGGCGACCTTCCTATCTTGTACGGTCTGTTTACCGGAGGAATCCAAGCATACCGTCCAGAGGGCATTGTTAGTTACGGTAATATTCTCGCCAAAATCAAACTCTGAAATAGCATTGGCAAAACTGCCGCTGAGCGTTGTGCCATCAAGGGTGAGAGTTTTTGCAAACAACTCTGCTTTTGCGGGGAGTTTGGGAATTATCTCCTGTGCTACAAACACCAGACCACACCCTGAGCAATGCGAGCCCTCGGTAAGCCCCGTTGTGGTGAATGTAGGCTCGACACGGGGGTCTGTGACGGGGGTATGGTATGCAAGTTTGTCTATTTCCTCGGTTTCAAGGACTTCTTCACACTTGGTACATTCCTTGTGCTTTGAGCCTGTTTCGTTGCAGGTAGCGTCCTTGTCAATTATCCAATCCGAGGGGGTATGAGGTTTCTTTGGTATTTCCTTGCTTATCCTTGAAAGTTCAAGTCCACAAACCGAGCAATATGTAACCTCGTCATAAGAGCCGAGTTTTTCACAAGTGGACTCCACGGTGTTTTCTACCACGGCACTCGCAGGGGTATGGGTAGTTAACTTTGCTATTTCCTCGGTTTCGAGGACTTCTTCGCACTTGGTACATTCCTTGTGCTTTGAGCCTGTTTCCTTACAGGTAGCGTCTTTATCCACTATCCAGCCCGAAGGGGTGTGAGGTTTCTT
>JAZUPL010000051.1:0-13906 GCA_045605175.1 Eubacteriales bacterium
CTTGCCAACCCCTGCAAATAACCTCTTTTAAGTAATCTGCAACCGATAAGCCGCTTTCTGTTGCAAGATTGTCAAGTTTCTGCAAGTTCAATTCGATTGCACGATCCGTCATTGCAGCCCTTTTTGCTTTGCGTACTTTCAACCAATCGCCAAGCAGGATTTTTACTTCATCGTTTCCGTTTGAATATTTGTCTATCAAACTATCAAAGGAATTGCCCGACACCTTTCTTCCTTTCTTCTTATTTGCTGTATTATCATTATCAGTATCAAAACCTATATTATTAGGTAAACTTTGTTGAACGCCCCCCGTTGAACTTTGTTTAATACCCCCGTCAACATTGTTTATCGGGGTATTAAACTTTGTTGCATAGTATTCACAAAACTTAACGCCGTTTATGTAATTTTCCTTTTTGACGATAAACTGCTTTTCTTCAAGGGATTTCAAACACTTTATAACGCCCTGCTTTGTGCTGTTCGTCCAGTCGGCGAGATATTGCAGGCTGCCGTTAAATACTTGATTTTCCGCTTGTGAAAATCCGTATATGCAGGCGTATATCAAAAGTTCGTTGCCTTTCAATTTTAAGTCCGTAAGCATAAAGCCTTGTATCGTTATAAAGTTTTCTCGCTTGACTTTACTCTCTGCCATTGTTTGCCTCCTGTTTTCTATGAGTTCCCGCAGTCGGGCAAGTCGCCCAGTGCGGAATATGCCCCGTTATAGTCTTGCCGTCCACTGTCACAATCGTTGTCTTTTCGGAATTGCACGGCATTTTCTTTCCGCTTTGCATTTCTATCCAAACAATATCCGCACCGCAAGATTTACACTTTGCCATTGTCCGCCTCCCTGTTTAACCATTTACAAATACGGTTTCTATTCTTTTTACGCGTCCGTTCTTTCTTGCCGTGTAAAGCAAGGTGTACAACACGCTTATTCGGGTATTCCTGCATAATACTTTCGTATAGTTTACCGATAGCGTTCGCCATTTCCTTTACAACAGGTATAATTCCTTTAATCGCTTCTACGACAGGAGTAATCGCTTTTGCAAGCAAAGCGATTTGTTCTTCGGGTGGTATTACTTCCGAAACTTTCCCGTCAAACGGTACGTCGCAGCCACCGAATTTATTGTCGATATGTTCGCCATAATAATCCATATTGATCTCCTAAAAAAATAACCCGCTTGCTGGGTGTACTTCGGCGGTGTCAGCACCTTTTCCACCCTGCTTACGGGTATTTTGCAAATAGTATTCTTTTCGCCGTGAAAGTCTGACACCCTTTCAAAGCAACACTATTTTAATTCCATAATTTTACATTGTCAAGACTTTTGTCGCAAATTATTACAAAGCGGCGCATTATCTGCCGACCTTTTTTCCGCAAGTTCTTTTTCAAGTTGGTTTTTCAAAAGGATATAAGCGGTCAATTCGTCGCATTTGTATTCCTTGCGGATCGCCTGCGCTCGCTTATTTAACTTTGCTTCGCTGGCTTCATACGGCGTCACCTTGTTTTGTAGGTTATAACATAAAGTCTTATAATCTTTAAGTTTCCAATCTTCCATTATTGCCTCCCGTGCTTATCGCCTTTCCAAGCCTCAATAATCTTGCTGCAAAGTGCAACAACCGTCACCCCGCCAACAATCAAAATTATCGCCGAAAGGACAATCGCAACGATTATTCCAAGTACCATACAAGCACCAAGTAATACGTCTAACATTTTAACCTCCCATAACGTCTTGCAAGGCGTCATTTTCGTTTGTTCCCGCCTCGTCCGACAAATCCCCTGTCAAGAGATAATCAACGCTTACGCCGTACATATCGCACAATTTTGAAAGGGTTGTTTTCTTCGGGAAACAATAACCGTTTTCAAACTTTGAGAGCAGCGGTTCGTCCGTACTATCCCCGTTGGATTTCAAATAACTTGCTGCTTGTTTGAGTGTCCAACCGCTCAACTGTCTTGACGCTTTCAATCTTGCGCCGAAATCCTTATCGCTATCAATAAATGCTTTCACGGTGTCACGTTCCGAATTGAACACAAGGCGCATTTGTCCGTCACGGTTGCCCTTTTCGGCTTTGCGTTTTGCTCTCATCAACCGACGAACAGCCGCCATAATATCTTTGCGGGTATGCAGGTCAAATTCTTCCGAGTTTGCAATTTTAATACCTTTTGCGCTGGATATGATAACCTTTTGAATAATGCTGCTGTCGTTGATCGTTCTTATATCTGCCGTCATTTGCTTGCGAGCGGTGCTGTCGTGGAAAAGTGCTGCGTCTTGTTTCCCGTCGTATTTATATTCGGGGATTTCAAGGGCTATTTGCCATTGACAAGTCCACTCGTCGCCTTTGTCTTTCAGATAGTTATACAAAGCCCATTGTCTTGAATTAAGTTCGTTTTTCATTGTTCTGCTCCTTAAATTCTTCAAAACTGACAAACAATGCAGCATTGTCAGCGTTCAGTTCGACCTCGCCGTCGTGGTAATCTTTGCCGACCTTGATTATCGCGTCCGTTAAGGTTTTTGCCTCAACCTCAACAATCTTTTGCAACGTTTCCGTGATTTCAATTTTGTATTTCATATTAAACTCCTTTCTTGCGTTTCTTTTTTAAGCAGCAACGCCTCTGCTTCTTCAAGTTGTTTTGTCAAACTCTTAATCTGCCACTCTTGTATGCTGATTGACCGTTCCTGTTCTTTGACCTTATCAGCAAGCAAACCGATAATAACTTCGTACTGTTTTTTTGTCATAAATTAAAGCCCTCCGTTATTTTTGATTTTCTCTGCCACAATCGCGCTCAATACGCGCAGATTAAAAACCTCGTTTTTCTCAACTAAACGTACAACCGTTTTTCTTTTTGTCATTCGTCCGCCTCCTTACTCGTTGTCGCGCTTCGTCAACGCTTTTGCTTCGTCAAACGTAATTCCGAAAACCTTTGTCAACGCTTCCACAAAACGCAAGGTAATTTCGGCAGTGCCGTTCTCAAAGCGTGCATATTGTCCGCGTGAATAACCGAGCAACTTTGCGACTTCCTCTTGCGACATAAGTTTGTTGGCGCGAAACCTTTTCAATTCTGTTCTGCTCATTTCGGATCACCTCCCTAAAATTTTTATAAAATGATATGTTTTTATTAAAAAAATATTTTTTGACTGTTTACATACGCAAACGAACCGACACAATGATATTAAAATTTTTGTTGCTGTTGTCCGCTGATAACCCCCTTATTAAGACTTGCAAGCCCTATAAATTGCTCAACAGTCCAGCCGTCGTATTCTTTTGCTATTTCGTTTAGTTCTGTCCTTACAGCCCCGATTGTGCCTTTGAAATTTATCTGTTTCATTTTTGCCACCATTCAAGGTCGCTGTCGTCCTCGTATTCAAACTCGTCTATGACTTCGTATTTGTCGGTTTCGGGAATAACGGCGCAACCGCCCCAAGTGCCGTGAAGTTGCCCGAGTGCGTCTATATACTGAATTACGCCCTCTTTGCCCTCGTATTGAGGTTCACCCTGCATTTGCAGGATTTTGATTTTATCGCCTACTTTTGCCATATTTCCTCCTTTAATCTTCCTCAATATCTTCCGAGTTGTTTATGTCATAATCCGTAATACTGCCGTATGTATAACCGTTATCATTTCTCAAATAGACAGGTCTGTCCTCGTCAAACTCCTGCAAAAGTTCAATAAGTTCGCCAACCGTCAACGTTTTACCGCATTGATCGGGGCTGTATCCGTTTCTTTTACCGTCAATAAATAATGCTTTCATTTTCAACTCCTTTTATCGAACGTCTGTTCGTATTTTGTAAGGTTATTATACTAATATAATTTTTAATTGTCAAACATTTTTATTACATTTTGTAATTTTTATGAAATATTTTGTATTTTTCTTGTTGTGTCGCAAATTGCTACACTTTGTAATCAAAATGTGGTATCTTGTTAATGCGAGTATGCAATGCGTATTTGCAGAAAGAGTGATAAAGGAGTGAAAAGTTTTTGAACGATGGAATAGGACATAAATTAAAGACTTTAAGAAAGGGCAGGAAACTGACGCAGGAGCAAGCTGCGGAAAAACTCGGTATTACGAGGGCAACCGTCAGCAATTATGAGGTCGGGCGTAGATCGCCGCATATATCTGAATTAAAGCGGATTGCGGAATTTTACGGTGTTGGACTTGATTATTTCGGTATTGTTCCGACAGATGAAGTATTTGACCTTTTAAGCCGTGCAAAAGAAGTCTTTAACAGCCCCGCCGTACCAAAAGAAAAGAAAGACGCTATTTATAAAGAGTTAATGAAATTATATCTTTCTATCTAATTTTCTAATTTTCCAAAGCCCCGAACGGCGGGGCTTTACTCGGTCTATTTGCTTATAAAAAAGTGTTCTGCTTGTCAGTTTTCAAGCGGTTAATTTCTTTTTCGGTATAAAACCAAGAAGAACGATCTGCCCCTTTTGCTTCGTGCTTTTGAGCAATGCGATTGATACAATCATATATATTTTTCAAGCGTATTCTTTGCAATTTGCGTCACCTCGTTATATATTTGTTCGGTATTGATAATAATTAAAATCATAGAAAGAATGGTGTTAAAAATGCGACAAGTTTTTGACTTGCAACAATTCAGGGTAGAAGTTGACAAACTCGGAAAAGTAATCGTTTATTTGAGAAAATCCCGTGAGGATATGATTGACGGGCGTTATGCGTCTGATGAAGAAACATTATCCCGTCACGAAGAACAGTTGCAATCGTGGGCGAAAAACACGCTCGGTTATGAAATCCCGCAGGAGTACATATTCAAGGAAGTTGGATCGGGCGAAAAGATAAAATCCCGTCCTGTTTTTCAAAAGGTTTTGAGTTTGGTAGAAAAAGAGGATATTGACGGCGTTTTGGTTGTCAACTGCTCTCGCCTCTCTCGCGGTGATTTAACCGATTGCGGACATATAATCAAAACCTTTGAGATTACGAAAACACTTGTTCTTACTCCGCCGAAAATATATAACTTGCAGGATAAGCACGACAAGCGGTATTTCAAAGACGAACTGCTGCGGGGAAATGACTATCTTGAACAAGCAAAGGAATTACTTGCAAACGGGCGGCACTGGTCAACGGCGCAAGGTAAATTCGTCGGCTCGGTTGCCCCGTATGGATATGACAAGGTGACTTGCAAAGAAATGAAAGTCGGCGACGAAAGGGGCTTTACACTCCGTCCCAACGAAAACGCAGAATATGTAAGAATGGTTTTTGATATGTATAACGACGGTGTCGGTTGTCACCGTATTGCTTCGCACCTCAACAATATAGGCGCACCGCACCCCGAAAATAAGAAGTGGGATCATTGCCGAGTAAGAAACATATTAAAGGTGTCAACCTATTGCGGACTGCTTACGTGGGGAAAAGTCACGAAAAAAGAGAGGATAACGGACGGCGAAGTTTACGAGTATCGGGCAGAAAATAAAGATTATCCAATATACAAAGGTCTGCACACGGCAATTATAAGTGAGGACGTATTTCGCCTTGCGCAAGCCCGCGCAAAAGGCAACGGGCAAACTTCCACCCGAAGTGATTACGACACAAAAAACCCGCTTGCAAGTTTCTTAAAATGCGGTTTATGCGGTCGTTCTTTGGCTCGCAATCCTTATTACGGGCAAACAATAAGAAAGCGGAAATATGCGCTTGATAAAGCGGAGTTGCAGAAGTTCATTGTCCGTCATAAAAAAGCGTTGAAGTTGACAAACGCCGAAATAGCGGATCGGCTCGGTATTAAGAAGCATTATGCGAATGAGTGGTTTGGTAAAAAAGCCGACAAGTTCTATCCTGCCGACCTATTTGTTGAAAAGTGGGCGGATATGAAAGCACTCTTGCAAATTGAAGATGACCGCTTTGACGATCCTGTGACAGTCTTTGAGGATTTTGCCAAGCCTGAAACGCTTTCCTGTTCGGGGCAGAATTGCGACAATGTATCAACCTATCTTTATATTGTTGAAGAAAAGATACTTTCACGCATTAAAGAGCGGATTAAAAACTATACTTATTTTTTGGATAATTACGCAGAAGAAATCATCAAGAAATCAAACACCGCCAAGAAGAAAGCCGAAAATCTTGACAAGAAAATTGCAATGGTTGAACGCCAACTCAAAAACGCAAAAATCGCATACGAGCAGGAAGTTGACACACTGCAAGAATACATTGAACGGAAAAAGGAACTAAACGGCGAGTTAGACGGATTGCTGAAAGAAAAGGCAACCAGCACGGAAATTGTAGAAGAAGAAAAAACCGTCGTCATTAAGAAAGCCGTTCCGATCCTGCAAAACGTATTCAAAGACTATCCATTACTTAACGCAGCCGAAAAGAACGAACTTCTAAAAACCGTTATTGAAGAAGCAACCTATATCAAAGAAAAGAAAAACAGCACCGACATAAACGACATAAGTCTTGATATATGTTGGTTAATTTAACACCTAAAAATAGGGGTTTTTATCATTATGATTTACGCCCCTATTCATACGATTATAAAGGATACAGATAAAAACCCTAAAAAAAAGACGGGGCTTTTGCTCCGTCCTTTTTGATATTATGATATCATTGTATCGTTTCCATAAAGTTGACAAACTCGTTGAAGCAATCTTCGCAAAGGTCTATCCGTTGCCCTCCGCCGTTCTTGCTCTCGCCAACTCCCCAAAGGGTTATTTTTGCCGTGCATTCTTTCAAGAGTTGCGGCGACTTCCAATTTCCTATTGTGTTGAAAAGTTCCTTTCCGCAACGGTCACAAGTGATTTTTTCAATCTTGCTCATTGTCTTTATCCTTTTATTTTTCGGGGTATTGCAAGTCTTTGATATGGAATAGTAATGTAATCAACAGCGTTCACAATCGCCTCATCATACGAATACTCCTCTGCTGTATGCTTTGATATTTCTACGCCTAATTCTTCATATCGTTGTTGCAAAAGTTCAAGTCCACTTTCAAGTGATTTATTGTCCTTTTCAAGTTCTGCAATTCTTGCATATAGGAATTCGCCACCAAGTTTGCAAATAAGCCACTTTTTCAATCTCTCAAT
Organism: Eubacteriales bacterium; assembly: GCA_045605175.1. Taxonomy (GTDB): domain Bacteria; phylum Bacillota; class Clostridia; order Oscillospirales; family CAG-272; genus UBA1740. The sequence goes on from JAZUPL010000051.1 coordinate 7,027, forward strand.
CTTTTTTGTTTTCATCGTCTTTGCCCCCTTGTTGTTTTTTTGAAGGCAAACAAACCATTTGTGTCCAAACCACCAAAAAAACCAATAATGCTCTTTGGGGTTTAGAAGTGGACAATAAAACCACTTAAAATCTTTTGATATATGAATACGTTTCCCAACTCTCAAATTTCCAATAGTCATCGTTCTGCTCCTTTCAACTCTCTCAACTGCTTTTGGAATATTGCAACATTGTGCTCGGCTACTTCTATAACCTGCGACGCTCTCAACCTTGCTTGGGCTTGGGCTTCGGCTTTGGTTAGAAATACGGTTTCGCCTATAAAACCACAAAGACAACCGTCATCGTCACTCACCCACCAGCGATTTTTTCTATTCATAATCCCGTCAACCACAAACTCAAAATATGCTTCATCATAAATGAAATATGCTTTATCCCCCACCTTGCAAGGCAACTCAATCAAAGTGCCGTTCTCAATCTTGTCTTCCAACTCCTGCAACTTCTTATACATTGGGTCGTTATACTCAATTTGTTCTTTCGGTCTTGATATTCTCTTGTAGCCCATTTATCCCTCCACAATGTTGCAGGACACGTCAATGTCGTCCGCCTTTCTTATACTCTCGTAGTCTATAAAGATTTCGGTTTTGTTGTTTTGTTGGTTGTATCTTTCCGCCGAGCAAATACCGCAGGCGCACCAATGGGGCTTTATCTTGTCGCATTGCTTCAACAACTGTTTAAGCGTTATGTCCTCGGGGGCTTCTGCAACAAAACTTATGTCGCAGCCGTCCAAAATAAACTTGATATTTTTACTCATACTTCCCTCCTTATATCCTCGCGGATCAACTTCTTTATGTATGTTGCCTTTGCTCCAACGGTTTTCAACTTGTCTTTTATATCTGCGTCCGTTGGGTAAAGTTCAACTTGTAATACTTCAACTTTTGCCCTGTATCTCTTTTTTGCTGCTCTTTGACTGTCTTTCATAATCTCACTCCAAATCAATGCCGTGCTTTTTGGCAAGTTCTTGTATTTTGTTATATATTTCAGTATCGGTATAATAATCGCCAACACACGCATATACAACAAACTCTTTTAAGAACTCTTGCAAAATCTCTCTTGCCGTTCTTGTTCGTGTTTTTTGAACTCATCGTGAAGTTGATATGCGTTGAATACCATTTCATCTTCACCGACTTTGCGATAACCTGCGTTGTAGAGGGCTTCTGCCATTGCGGTATATATTGTTTTGCTTTGTATAGTTCCTTGCCTATAATCAAAAGCCGTAAAATTTGTTATTTTCGCCATTTCTTCAACCATTTCGTCTTTGTTCATATATCCCTCCTAATTCAAATTTTCGTTCAAAAAATCAATCATTGCTTCGTATGTGTTATTCTTGGGCAACCTTGCCAAATCTTCAAAAGTGTCACGGAAATTTAGCGTTCCGTTGCTCTTTAATGCTTTCAACAGGTCACTTGCACAATAACACCCATAGTCTTCACAAAAATCGCATATTGCTTTCCATTGTGCCTTGTTCATACTCACTCCTTTTTCTTCGTAGTCTATCATCTTTTGTTTTATATGTTCCCTTACGGGGATAATAACAATTATTGCAACACAAAAGCCATATATATATAAGAACTCGTCTGTAAGCACAATCACGACAATTTCGGCAATCCAGCAAAGGACTTCAAGCACCATTAAAATGACATATATTGCTTTGTATTTCATAATCCCTCCTTTTGGTTGCCCCCTTTGCTCTGCTTAATAACCAAGTTCTCTCATAACTTCCTTGCCGTATTTGGTGAAAGATATGCAATTTTCATCCCTGCGAGGGAGTATGGGATTGATGATGCCTTTTTTAATCAAGGAACTCAATACGCCTCTTGCTTCTTTTGCAGGAACTTTTGTTGTGTCAAGGAAACAATCTGCCCAAATCACGCTATCAAGTCCGTTTTCGTAAAAACAGTCTTGTGTAATGTCGTGCAATATTGTTCTTTCAAGTGTTGTCAGGTTTGTCATTTTTAACTCCTTTGGCTTTCGCCGTTTCCATATTTTGCAAGGATATTATATACCCGTAGGGGCATAAATGCAAGCGAATTTGCATAATTTTCTAAAAATTTATTAAAAAAGTTTTTTGACAAGAAAAAAGACGAGCCGAAACCCGTCTTTTTAAGGAGTTTTAGAGGGGGAATTATCACATTAAGCCCTCTTTATTTACTGCTATTGTACCGCGTATGTTTTGTCCCGCCGCCTCAATAGGCAAAGTCGTGATCGTGTCCGAGAATGAACAAAGCGCGTTATTCGTCAAGCAGTTAATCGCATAAGTTTGAACCAAATTGCCACGCAAAACCGCAGGGCAGTTCATTCCGTAAGTGATTACAACAGCGTTTGTTTGCTCTGCATTGACATATACAACCGTTGAGAATTTGCCTGACGGCGCGTAGCAAAGATATTCGCCACCAAAGACGCGGAGCAATCCAAGCGTCGTGACGTTGAATATGTACGCATTGTCAACCGTCGTTGTAAAGGATATACGGCAGTTGCGGAAAGTTCCGCCACGGGAAACATAGCCACTCGCACAGGTAACCCAAAAACGGCAATCTTCGCAAAAGTTCTTTGTTGCGCTCGGTGAAGAAAACATATTGATATATGCTTCTGCTCCGTTGGCGACAACGTTTGCATTCTTGATATGCGTTTCAAGCCCATAAAACACAGTGTAATACTTACCCGCTTCGCCTGTTGGTAAAACGATTTGAGAGCAATTTCCAAAGTCAAGAAAAACTCGTCGGGGTGTTTCCCTGCTTCTACCTGCAATAAACCACAAATACGGATTTGAACTTGATCCGTCGCCTTGCCTCGGTGCGGTTGCTCCAAAGTGTCCGTGAACGCGGATTGTCATATCTTCGTATAGTGTGTCCGAACCAGTCAAGAATGTGTTTGCGATATTCGATATGTTGATATTATCGTTTACGCCGTTGCAATAATAATCATATTCAAGTTTGCGGTTGACTTCCGTCATTTCCTTGCGGAGTGCGCCCACTTCTTGAACCACGCTTTCCGCGCCTGCTGCGTTGACATTCTTCAAAACTTGAAAATCAACTCTCGTTCCGATAACGGGCAAGCCTACTGCCAATTCGATATATGTATTTGACGGGATTGTATAATTCACGCCCTCCGTAAACACGCGTCCCTCAACCATAACAATTAAGGTGTCACGGGATTTGTTATATTGAGGAATGCCGATTACAATACCTGTTTGTCCGAGCCTTTCAGAATAAACGGTGTTATTGAAAGTGCGAACTACCATTGCGCCCACGCCTGACATTATATTGCAAAGGCTTCCGTCCTCTCTTGTATCAACAATGTTTGATTGCGTGATTGCTTCTGCAAGCGCAGGAACTTTGACATAGGCAACGCAAATTTCGTAAATCTTGTCGTTTCGTGTCAGGTCGCTTATGACAGGCACTCTCGTCAATGACTTGATATAGATTGACGGTTGACGCACGCTGTCGTTGTCATCGTTTCTGATAATGACTGCGTCGTATCTGTCTGCCCCTGTTGAATTGTCAAGCGTAATGTTAAACGCGCCGTCGTTGGTGAACCAAGCACCGAGATTTGCCTTTCCGCTCGCAACGGATATTGCCATTCCACCCGCTGCCGTCACTTTGAGTGTGTCACCCGCTGTGCCGTCTGCGACGGGCAAAATACCCTTTGAATAAACCGCATTATAAGGTTCTCTCACGTCCTCTGCCGTGTAAACCCTATCGTCAACGCCGTTGACTTTCTTGCTGTTGTAAAATCCCGCTTTATATGTTTTAGTTCCGTATGTAGGCATTTCCCAGCCCTCCTTTAATAAATAAATTCGTATATCGGTTCAATAGTGTATGGATTGTCCACGCTTTCGCTTTCCGTGACTTCGATTATTTGCGCTGGTGCTTCAATTCCGTATTCGTTTGCAACTCTTACAATGTCGCCGAGGTCGTAATCCTTTTTGTATTCGTAAGTGTCAACCGTATCAACTTCACCGCTGAACTCCTGTGTCTTTACTCGCTCCGCAAGTGTATTCAATCCGACAATGCGGATCAACTTCAAATAAGTATAATCGTTTGCCGTAATCTTTTCGGTGCTTATACCGTCACTTGTAGTGATTTCAAAGGTTGCAACCGCCGTTTTTACGCCGTCAACGGTGGCGTAATAGGTATTGCCCTCTTTCGCCAGCGTGCCGTAAAGCAACTGCAATTCTTCAAGTTTGATTTCACGGCTTGTATTCGTTGCGTCAACATAGATTTCCCGCCTTGCTTCGCCCTGCGGTTCGGTGTCGCCCTCAAACAAAGACAATAAATAAATATTTTCATCGTCCTTGTTGCTGCTCTTATAGCCAACGTAAGCCACGTTTTTATAATTGCTTTCGTCCTCTTTATAGTGCGAGGAAATAATGTTCGCAAAGTTCGGGGAAAACTCCACGTATTCGTCGCTTTCGGTTGTCGCTTTGTTTTTGCCCTTTATAAGCCTGAATACAAGGCTTTGAGTTTCTATATTGAGTGATACTCTAAACCCGTAATTATACGTCTTGCAAGCCGTTATAACGAGTTGTAAGAGGTCTTTTGTTGCTGTATCTTTGGCAACGCTTATCGTTTCGGTAAACTCGTCAAAATTGCTGTCGTCAAAAACAAAGTTTTCAATCTTTCTTTGCGGTTGCGCTGGATTGATTATGTTTTCATCAATAAGTCGCTTAATAAATCCCGCAACCGTTCCTGAATAAGAAACTTCCCAGCGGACGATCCTGCCTGCAAGAATGTTATTCATATCTTCTGCGTCCACGGTCAAGTAATCGCCCTGCTCAACGTCCGTATCAATTTGAGGCGTGACAATCTTGCAAAACATATCATCGTCATAACGAAATATATAATTGCCTGCTTTCAGCAGTTCAAGCATTTCCAAGTCGCAAGCAACCTTTAATGCGCAATATCCCACGTCATTGAAACGCTTGTTAAAGACAATATCCTCTTGCTCCGACAGTTCGCCGAGCAGTTCGTAATTCTTGTCAAGGATATAAATTTGCATAATTTACACCCCCAAGTATTTATTTGTGAAAGAGAAAGTCACTTCAACGCTGCCAATATCCGAGGCGGTAAAACCGAAAACATTGTTGCCCTTTTTGAGCCTAAACCAAGTCGGGTTATGTCCGACATATTTCAAAATGTTTTCAACCGTGCCGTCGGTTTTTATCAGCCTGACTGTTCGCGGGCTGCGTTCCGTATCAATCTCGACAACCTCGTTTTCCTGTAAGGTCATATTGATAGTGAATATCTTTGTCGCGTCGTTTGCGTCATAAAGAGATATATTTGACACTTCTGCAAGTGCTTTAATGCTGATTATTGCGCCCGTTTCCGCGCCTGCATTGAATACGTTTGTTTTGGTGTCCTCTTTGATTGTTGAAAACGGGATACCGTTTGCGTCAATAGCGAAAGGAAAAGTAAACTGTTTCAGCAGGTTTGAAATTTCCGTTGCGATTTTTTCCAAATCCTTTAAGTAAGGATCGTTGCAAGTAATCGCAAGCGTCATTATTTCATTATCGGTGCAAAGAGGAACGTCACAATCCGTGACAGTTCCCTCGCAATATACGTTTTTCACACCGTTTGAATAATAGATTTTTAACTCTGTTTCGGTGTCCGCCCACTCATAAAGAGCGTTGCGGTTTGCCTCAACATCGCCAAGAATTTTAATTGCTATAATAACCGTTCTTTCATCAAGCGTTGAGCCGTTTTTCTTGCTGCCTTTGCGGTTCGGGCTTTTTGACGTGAACAAACTTGCGGCAGGGGGATTAAAACCCTCAAACTCTATAACTACGTAATTCACGCCGTCATTAAGATTGACGATATTTCCGTCTGTGTTTTCAAGTGCTAACTTAAACATACTAAATCAATCCCTCCGCACGCATTTTTGTTTTGACCGTGACAAGGTGTTCACGTTCTCTTTGCTTGACTTCTTTAAGCGACATATTGCCGTTGTAATTCAGCGTCTGTCTTGCGTCAATGTTCACCACGCGTCCACCGCCTGCGGTTGCGCCTGCATATCCACCAACGCCCGAAACGCCGAGCGACAGTCCGCTCTTAATTCCGCCGAGATTGTCCATAATAAAGTCACCGAATTTGTTAAGGTTTTTCTTAACTGTCGGGAGGCTGTCAAGCATACCAACGCCAACACCCTCGCCGAGATACGTACCGATTTCATCACGCATACGTCTTGACGGTGATTTGATACCAAAAAACTTTTTAGCCGCGTCAACAATACTGTTGCCCAAACTCTTGACCGCGTTCCAAATTGCTGTCGGATCAAGGAAACCCTCAAACAATCCTGCAAGCAACTCTGCGCCTGCTTCAATAAGGTCGGGTATGCCGTCAATAAGACCGTCAACGATTGACGAAATAATATCGGGAATTGCCTTTGTCAACTCAATCACTATTTCGGGAATTGCCTTAATAATTCCCATAAGCAGTTGAATTGCTGCGGCAATAATCTTGTCTATATTTGCCGTCAAGGTCTTTACGATTGACGTAATGATTTTCGGCAAGGCTGCAACCAAAGGCGGAATAATTTGAGGAATTGCGTCAATGATTGCCATTAAAAGCGTTATCGCTGCGTCAAGCAATACAGGCAAAGCCCCAAGCACGCCGTCGATTATTGCGTTTATAATTTTCGGCAAGTTATTGACAACCATTGTCACGATTGTTGGGATTGCCTCAATTATCGCCATAAGTAATTGAATTGCACCGTCAAGCAACAAAGGAAACGCCTGTACAACCGCGTCTATAATCGTTGTTATAATAGACGGCAAAGCCGAAATCAAATTGCTTACGATTGTCGGGATCGCCTGCACGATTGCCAAAG
>JAZUPL010000052.1:0-2612 GCA_045605175.1 Eubacteriales bacterium
TCTGCCCCATTCCTTTCGATGTATTGAGATTTGCTTAATTCCACACAACCGTCTTCAGTTTTTTCAAAATACCGAATTTTGCCGTACCGAACAAACCTCTTCACTTCACCAACTGGTGTAGACCCATTCTCCCACTGTAAAAACAAGGATTCCGTTTCACTATATTTACTGTGCTTATTATACTTCCTTTTTTTTACATTTTCAAGACTATATTTAGTGTCGCTGATACTTTTTGCTTCCCCTCGGTAAACGTCCTCGAATACCTTTTTCACCTTTTCCAGTTCGCGCGCTTCTGCACTCCCTGCGGTGGCGACTTTGAGCAGATATTTTACTTCGTCGTAAATCTTTTGGAATACATTACGATGTTCCGTAGACAAACGGCTGATAAAATCGCTGTCAGTAAAGAGATAGTCACCGACCAAATCCGCCGTCAATTCTGCGTCAATATCCGCGCCCTCGACATTCTTATACAATGCCGCAAGCGCGTCGTATCGGCTTTGGTAGTCTTTTTTCGACTTGGCATACTCAAACAAGACACTCTGCAATTCCGTATACAGTTCCGTACCTTCGAGAACATGAGTAATTTCGTGACCGACAACGGAATTGAGCGATTTTGCCGAATCAATATTAAGCGTAACGCCGTCCTTCGTCACATAGCCGTTGACTTGTGCGCCGTTAATAGCAAATCCCGAATTTTTCAGTTTGTCATTATCGGTGAAATCAAAAAGAACACCCTTGTCTGCCGATATTTTCGCAATCATATCAACAAATTCGTGTGTTCTGTTTGTGTTATTCAGTATTCCGCTGTCAATGGCTTTTTGTATGACTTTCTGCTGTTTCGCGTCGTACTTGGATAAATCCGCCTCGAACGCTTGACCGCGCCGCGCTCGCTCGTTGTAACTCTCGACAAGGCGGCTATCTTTGGCAAGGGAGAATACCTCGTCGCCTAACTGTTGCTTTAATTGATCGCGCTGGGAATTTGTTTTTAATTCCTCTAACTGCGCCGTCAGCGCATCGTACTTTTTGGCATTGCCTACGGTGTTCTGCGCCGCTTCAAGTTCCTTGATTTGTTCTTCCAGTTCTTTGATTTGCGCGTCCTCGCTGTCGATAGTGTCCTTGTAGGTTGTATAGGTGTCGCCGCCTAATACTTCCTCGATGGTGTCCGTGGAGATATAGCCTTTGTCAAAGTCTTTTAGAACAGCGTCGTAAATTTTGTTTTTTTCCTTATTGTCAAGTTTTTCGCCGTTTTGCTCTCTCTTGGCTATGCGGTTTTCGTATTCCTTGTCGATGACCTTCTGCTCGTTTTCGGTTAGTCCAGTGATAAAATCTTTACCACTCTTGACAGAAGATACAAAATCGCCGCCTTGTGCAATACCACTTGTCACCGAGCCGACAACAAACTGTTCGAGTAGGTTTTCGTCCTCAACAAGTTTCGTCAATTCTTCATCGGACATATAAGTGAGTTTTTTACCGACAGCCGTACCTATGCCTGCCAGCACTTCTTCTGCGCCCTCTGCCGAAGCCTTTACACCAAATTCGGCGGCGTTCGCCAAAAAATGACTACTAATCTTGCTACTCAACTTCTTGGCAAACACATCGTCGAGCGAAGAAATACCTTTGCTTACGCCCAACGCCTTGACGGATTTACCTAAACCGCCGAATATCAATTCCGTGCCTGCGTCTACCGCGCCTTTGATCGCGCCGTACTCGAAGGCTTCTTCGTCGGTCGCGCCGCCTTGATATGCTTCACTCATACCGCCGCCCATAGAACTGGCAAACATCGTACCCGTGGTGAGCGCGGTCGCTCCTGCCGCCCCTAAACCTGCCGCCGAGCCAATACCGCCAGTGAAAATTATGCCAGCAACTTGACCGACACCTTTCGCGATAGATTTCGTTGTATCGCCCAATACGGAGTAGTCGTCAAGAAATTCACTTGCACCGCCGAAAACCGTGTCCGTTTGGCTTCTCGACGCTACTCGTCGTACTGTGTCCGCGTAGTCTTCGTTTCCCAATGCTTCTGCTACGCCAGCCACGCCATACGCGGCAAGGTCTACAATGCCCTCGCCCAACGTGAAGATACCTTTTCCTATACCGACAGCGGCATCGCCTACTGTACCTAATATGGTTTTTGAAACATCGCCAAATTGGTAGCCGTCCTCAAACACGCCTTTTTGGAAAAAGTCAAGACCGAATAAATCTTTTTTATCCTCGTCCTCGTCTTCGTCGTTGTTCGTCGTAACGACGGGCGCGATGTAGTCATTAGCCGTAAGGCTTACGCTTTCCGAATACGAATGATAGGGGCTTCCCGATTCGCTCTCGCTCCTCGATAGTGCATAGTCCCTTGTCAAAGAATCCGACGAAGATAATTTTTTCTTTTTCTCTTCCTCTTCTTCTTCCTTTCGCTTTTTATGATAATTATAATACCCACTCGTCAAACTCATAGTTTCGCCCCCAGTTCTTTAACTTTATTCCGTCGCGCTCTTATTAGTAGCGAAGGGTAATAGGGTTTTCTACCTCATTGGTTGACGGTCTGATTAATCCGTTTGTTGCCAGCGTAATCGACTTCTTAAAGTACCGTTCTCCATTCTTCACATACGACACAAGTGACCCTT
>JAZUPL010000053.1:0-49685 GCA_045605175.1 Eubacteriales bacterium
TTTCTCTGTTCACGGATCTCAGTCATTTTCATTTCCTCCCATTATGCATTCTTCTCGCGAAGAACAGTCATTACGCGAGCAATGTCGTGCTTAACATCGGTGATCTTGTGAGGATTGTCAAGCTGCTTAATTTCAAGTTGAAAACGAAGATTGAAGAGTTCTTCTTTGAGTTCACCAAGTTTAGCACTAAGCTGCTCGGTAGTCAGTTCTCTAAGTTCTTTTGCCTTCATATTAAGCCTCCTCATTTACTTCAAGGTCTTCCTTGCATACAAACTTACACTTGATAGGAAGTTTGTGCGAAGCAAGACGCATAGCTTCTCTTGCCTGCTCCTCGGAAACGCCGTCCATTTCGAACATAACGCGACCGGGTTTAACAACGGCTACCCAGTACTCGGGAGAACCTTTACCTGAACCCATTCGGGTTTCAGCAGGCTTCTCGGTGATGGGCTTATCGGGGAATATTTTAATCCAAACCTGACCGCCACGCTTTACGTATCTGGTCATTGCGATACGGGCAGCCTCTATCTGGTTGGAAGTGATCCAGGCGGGCTCAAGTGCTACAAGACCGTAGGTGCCGTTGGTAACCTTGTTACCTCTAAGCGCCCTACCAGTAAGTCTGCCACGATGAACACGTCTGAACTTAACTCTCTTAGGCATTAACATTATCTATTGCCCTCCTCGTTGTTCTTCCTCTGTCCACGATAGCCGCCACGATCATTTCTGTTGCCACGACGATTGTCGTTGTTGTTTCTTCTCTGGCGTCTTTCGGGGCGGTCGGATCTTGCTGCAGCATTCTCATTGAACACTTCGCCCTTATAGATCCAAACCTTTACACCGATCTTACCATAGGTGGTGTTAGCCTCCCAGAAACCATAGTCGATATCGGCTCTAAGTGTCTGAAGCGGAATAGTACCCTCATGATAATGCTCGGTACGAGCGATTTCTGCGCCACCAAGACGGCCTGCACAAGAAACCTTGATACCCTTAACGCCGAGTCTCATTGCTCTGCCGATTGCAAGTTTCATTGCACGACGGAAGGAAACTCTCTTCTCAAGTTGTGCGGAGATAGACTCTGCAACAAGCTGAGCGTTTACGTCGGGGTTCTTAATCTCGATTACATTTACTACTACGGGGCGGCCAACCATTGCCTCGAGCTCTGCTCTGAGTTTCTCGATTTCTGCGCCGTGGAAGCCGATTACTACACCGGGCTTCGCACACTGGATGAATACTCTAACGCGAGATGCATCACGCTCGATCTCGATTCTGGGAACGCCGGCACCCTGAAGTTTGTTCTTTATGAACTCTCTGATATTATAGTCGGATACGATTGTATCGCCAAAGGTCTTGTCGGAAACGAACCATCTGGAATCCCAGTTCTTGATTACGCCAACTCTCAGACCGTGAGGATTAACCTTCTGTCCCATATTAGCCTACCTCCTTCTCTTTTACTACAAGCGTTACATGGCTGGTTCTCTTAAGAATCTGGAATGCTCTACCCTGCGCTCTAGGCTGTACTCTCTTAAGAGTAGGACCGGGGCATACGAAGCACTCGGATACGAAGAGATTGCTTGCGTCCATACCAAAGTTATGCTCTGCATTTGCAACAGCACTCTTAAGAAGCTTTATAAGATGCTCGCAAGCGATCTTGTTGGTGTTCTTAAGAATAGCCATTGCGGTTTCGGTGTCCTTACCTCTAATGAGGTCAAGTACGATAGAAACCTTGCGCGGAGAAATTCTGATGTATTTAAGATGTGCTCTTGCTTCCATTGTTCATTCCTCCTCGCTTATTTACCATTATTAGATGTCTTGGAACCCGCGTGGCCCTTAAAGGTACGGGTAAGAGCGAATTCGCCAAGTTTGTGGCCTACCATATCCTCGGTGATGTATACCGGAACATGCTTTCTGCCATCGTGAACTGCGATGGTGTGTCCAACGAACTCGGGGAATATCGTAGAAGAACGGGACCAGGTCTTGATAACCTTCTTCTCATTCTTTTCATTCATAGCACAGATACGTTCAAAGAGTTTAGGCTCAACGTAGGGTGCTTTCTTCAAACTTCTACTCATTGTTATTCTCCTTGTTCAGATTACTTCGCATTTCTGCGCTTGATGATGAACTTGTTGGTTCTTGCCTTCTTGTTTCTCGTCTTATAGCCGAGAGCAGGCTTGCCCCAAGGAGTTACAGGACCGGGACGGCCTACGGGAGACTTACCTTCACCACCACCGTGAGGGTGATCGCAGGGGTTCATTACAGAACCACGAACGGTAGGACGGATACCTCTGTGACGAGTCTTACCTGCCTTACCAAGTTTAATAGTCTCGTGCTCAAGGTTACCAACCTGGCCAATGGTTGCCTTACAATCAAGGCGAACTATACGAACTTCGCCGGAGGGAAGTCTTACCTGTGCGGTGCCGTTCTCTTTAGCCATTAGCTGTGCAAATGTACCTGCGGAACGAACGAGCTGAGCGCCCTTGCCGGGGTAAAGTTCAATGTTGTGAATAATAGTACCAACAGGAATGTTAGCAAGAGGAAGTACGTTACCGGGCTTAATGTCCGCGCCTGCACCTGCAGATACAACATCACCGTCGGTAAGACCTACGGGAGCGATAATGTAACTTCTCTTACCTTCTTCGCTCTCGATGAGTGCGATGTAGGCAGTTCTGTTGGGGTCGTACTCGATACCGATTACGGTTGCGTTGCCGTCAACGTTTCTTCTGAAATCGATAAGTCTGTACTTCTGTTTGTTTCCGCCGCCGTGATGACGAACGGTGATCTTACCGTAGCTGTTTCTACCAGCGTGCTTCTTCTTCTTTACAACGAGGCCTTTCTCAGGGGAGAACTTGGTAACCTCATCGAAGGAGGGGCTGATCATATTTCTACGGGAAGGAGTTGTCGGCTTATATCTCATTGTTGCCATTTTCTATTCTCCTCCTATTAGTTCATACTCTCGAAGAAGGCGATAGGAGCGGAGTCCTCGGAAAGAGTAACAATTGCCTTTTTCCACTCGCTGGTGTAACCGAAGTGCACACCGTATCTCTTGGGCTTCTTCTTCATATTAATAATATTGACCTTTACAACCTTGGTCTTCTTGAACATAGTTTCAACCGCGGTAGCGATCTCCGCCTTGGTAGCGTCAGCCTGCACCTCGAAGGTGTAGCGCTTAATACCAACGCCGTCCATGCTCTTTTCGGTGATAAGAGGTCTTACAATGATATCTGCAACCGATTTCATCTTGCATATACCTCCTCGATCTTAGTTACTGCACCCTGTGCTACGATGAGAGTATCGCAGTTAAGGATATCGTAAGCGTTAATGGTGTTCCACTGAGTGGTCTTAACACCGGGGATGTTTGCAAAACTCTTTATAACGAAGTCGTTGGACTCGGGAAGAACAACGAGTGCCTTCTTGCCTGCACCAACTGCAGCGAGCATTGCAACCATAGCCTTGGTCTTGTACTCGGTAGCGGTGATGTTGTCAACAACAACCATTTCACCCACGCCAACCTTAGCGGAAAGTGCGCCAAAGAGTGCCGCTCTCTTAACCGACTTGGGAAGAGTGATGCGGTAGCTACGAGGCTTAGGACCAAGTGCTACGCCACCATGTGTCCACTGAGGTGCTCTGGTGCTACCCTGTCTTGCGTGACCGGTGCCCTTCTGCTTCCAAGGCTTTCTACCACCACCGGAAACCTCGGTGCGGGTGAGAGTGGACTGTGTGCCCTGTCTTTGATTCATAAGATACGCTCTTACTGCGGTATGGAGGACTGCTTCATTTACGGGAGCACCGAATACCTTGTCAGACAAAGTAATTTCGCCAACTTCCTTGCCCGCCATATCAACTACTTTAATATTAGGCATTGATTAATTCCTCCTTTACTTATGCTTTAACAGAATCGCGAATGAATACGATGCCGCCCTTAGGACCGGGAACCGCACCCTTTACCGCGATCAGATTCTTTTCGCCGTCTATCTTGACTGCAACCAGGTTCAAAATTGTAACCTGCTCGTGACCATACTGGCCAGCCATCTTCTTGTTCTTGAAGACTCTCGAGGGAGAGGAGTTAGCACCCATAGAACCACACTGACGATGTACAGGACCTGTACCGTGAGTCATACGAAGGATGTGATTATTCCATCTCTTGATAGTGCCCGTGTAACCGTGACCTTTGGTGATACCTGTGATGTCGACCTTCTCGCCTTCAGCGAAGGTATCGACTGTTACCACCGAGCCAGCCTCAAGTGCGGAGCAATCATCAAGTCTGAATTCCTTGATATGTCTTTTGGGGCTTACGCCTGCCTTTTTGAAGTGACCAAGAACAGCCTTAGTCATGTTCTTGCCGGATACGTCTTCAAAAGCAAGTTGAACTGCTTCGTAACCATCGTTATCAATGGTCTTCTTCTGTACTACCGCGCAAGGGCCTGCTTCAATCAGGGTTACGGGTATTACGTTGCCTTTTGCATCGAAGATCTGGGTCATACCCAGTTTTCTACCGATAATGCCTTTTTTCATTTTTCCTCCTAATAGGTTATTGGTTGACAGAGTTGAATTTTCTTTAAGAATCTGCCAACTTGACCACGAGGTCGTGGTGTTTTTTCGAAGTCGCAAGACCTTCGAATGGGATTTGAAGTTCCCGTGGGTTAAGCCTTGATCTCAATCTCAACGCCTGCAGGAAGTTCGATGCTCATAAGTGCCTCGATGGTCTTCTGCTGGGGCTCAATGATGTCGATCAGTCTTTTGTGTGTGCGCATCTCAAACTGCTCACGGCTGTCCTTGTACTTGTGAACCGCTCTGAGGATTGTGATGATCTCTCTGTCGGTAGGAAGCGGAATAGGACCACTTACCTTGCTTCCATTTCTCTTAGCAACTTCAACAACCTTCTGTGCTGCGGCATCAATAAGGGTTGCATCGTAACTCTTGAGTCTCACTCTGATCTTGTTCTGTGCCATTTGTTTGTCCTCCTTGTTAGTATTGCTCAATACCGTTTTAAGAAGGGCGATAGGGTTTCACACCGTGCCGAGCGTATCAAAGACGCCCCTATAAAATCAGTTCGCGAGGACCTACCGCAGAGGACCATACGAACCGACTAAAACACGGTTTGCCAAAAGGCATAACTCTTGCTTCGCCCGGTTAAATATCGGACATACTCCATGGAAATTCCCTACCTCTATGGGTAGCCACCTCCCACTTCATCGCATATCAAGCACGCATATTATACTATATTATTTATTAAATGTCAACACCATTACACAACTTTTTTATTTTTATAAGGTAAAATATTAACGAAATTTTATTCAATTATTTGTGCAATAGTCACAAATTTCACCCATGCTTGATTATTTCTGCCCTTTTTTAAGCACATTCGCACCCTAAATGGCTCGAAAAAGACTATCTAAACGCCCTTTTTGAGTTCTCTGTTTGTGAAAATCAGCGAAATAACCAATATACATTAGCGAATATAGACAAGAAATACTCTCTCTCGAAGATTAGAAAAGCTTGTCCGAGCCAAGTCAAATACACATTCCCTCCCTCTCTCGTTTTTTCATACACAAATTCTACAAACAGAATCCAACGACCAACCATTCACACCCTGCCGTATGTATCATGCCATTTCGCATTTTATTTCAATAATGTTTGTTTCGTTTACAATTCGTTCACAATCATGGTGTAAAATATTATATGATGTGAAAAATCTTGGGGCAAAATAATCTGGGTTTTAGTTTGACTTTTTTAAGTTTGTACCAAGTACTTTGTTCGATATAAACATTATATAGTTAGAATATTACGCTATCTTCTTTACAATTATATTCATTTCGCGTGCGAACGCACGTTATATAAATTTAAAATGAAGGAAAATTTCCATGAACGTCAATAGCAAAAGGCTAAAAATCTATATTCTTATTATGCTCGCCGTGGGTCTTGTGTCGGGTGCTTTACGCACCGTCGCCTGTATTTACGACCTGGATTACTCGCTTGGGCATTTTGGAAGCGATGCACTCATTTATGCTTCCGGCATTATTTTGTGGATAGGCGTTGTGCTTCTGTTTGGATACATTATTATTTCCGCAGGGGTAAATTTACGTCCCAGTTTCACCTCCCCACTTTCTTATATACCCACGGGAGTAATTTCGGTAGCCATTATATTCCTCGGTGTCAGGATTCTTTCTGATTGCGACTTTAACGAAATAAGCCGTGCAATAGCGGAAATTTCGCGTGCGATAGGGTTCAAGAACACTTTTTGGGCTATTATTACCCTTTTAGGTGTGGCACTACCTATTCTTCTCGTCATACTTGCAATAGCCTCAATAGCGCACCTTTTCCTAAGCAGTTATTTTACCAGCAATCAGTCGGTATTGCGTGGTTATTTTGCTATTGCAACCGTGCTTTTCCTCGCCATATACGTAGCCTATCTGCATATGCAAGAAGGCGTGCAGATCAATGCACCAAACAAAATTACCGACCAAATGGCATATATATTCTGCTCTCTATTCTTCCTCTACGAGACGAGAATTTCCCTTGGCAGGCAAAAGTGGGGTATGTACGCGGCGTTTGGTCTTGCCGCCTCGGCTCTATGCCTTTATTCCTCCTTGCCCTCGCTTTTAACCTATTTTGTCAAGGGCGAAATTATTTCGGCAAGTATTGAAGAAAATCTTCTTACCCTCTCACTGTTTGTCTTTATAACCACAAGGCTTGCAGTAACCGCCACACTCCCCGAGGATAAAGAGAACCCTGCTGTTGCGGCGCTTCGAACAGCAGCAGAGCAAAGACAAGCAGAAATTAAATCCGATGATATATCCGAAAATACCGACGACCAACTTGCTTTTGACCTACCTATACTCGAAGACGGATTCGACTCCGATGAACCAAAGAGCGAGGAAGAAATGCTGGCACATCTTGCAGAGCAAATGGCAGACCCCGATATGGACCTCGAAGAATATACACCCTCCACAGAGCAAAGCGAGGACGAAATACCCGACCCAAAGCAAGAGGGTGGGCAGGACAATGAAAAAGAAGACCCGGAGCAGTTGACTATCGAATACGATATTTTCGAAGAAGTGACGCCCTCTCGTCTTGAAGCCACAGGCATCTTGAATTACAAAGCAGAGAATGAGGAACAATAATGAAAAAAATACTCGTTATTGACGGAAACAGTATAATAAATCGCGCCTTTTACGGTGTTCGCCTGCTCACTAACAAGAGTGGAAAATACACAAACGCAATTTACGGCACGGTTAGTATAATACAAAAGCAACTCGAAAGATTAAAGCCCGACTACGCGGCAGTAGCATTTGATGTAAAGCACCCCACTTTCAGGCATGAAATTTATGCAGAATACAAAGCCGGCAGGCATAAGACTCCCGAGGAATTACTCTCGCAATTTGCTGACACCAAAGAGTGCCTCGAGCTGATGGGAATAAAGGTGATTGAATTGCCCGGCTGGGAGGCAGACGATATTCAAGGAACGATAGCCGCCTTTGCAAAAGAGGACGATAATCTTGAAAGTTACGTACTTTCGGGAGACAGAGATTTATTGCAACTTATAGATGATAGAATAACCGTACTGTTAGCCACTAATAGTGATACGCTGACCTTTACAGCGGTGGAATTTTGTAAGAAATACGGAATTGAGCCGGAACTTTTCGTCGATATGAAGGCTCTTATGGGTGACTCGTCGGACAATATCCCCGGTGTTGCAGGGGTTGGAGAAAAAACGGCACAAATGCTTATTTCCAACTTCGGCACGCTTGAAGAAATTTACGAAAATATCGATGATAAAAGAATCACGAAAGGCGTAAGAGAAAAACTTCTGCGTGATAAGGAGAATGCGTATTTATCAAGAAAACTCGCAAGAATAGACACCCACGCACCTATTGATATGTGCCTCGAAGATATAGCATACAGAGGTTTTGACAAGGGCGGATTGTATCGCAAATTCAGCGAACTTGAACTTAAGAGTTTTATTACAAAATTCGCCTTAGAACCCTCCTCCGAAGAGTCGATCGAGGCAAATGGCGAAAAGAGCCTGCATTTCACTTTCAAAGAAGTAGGAAGCGATGAATTATGTAAACAAGACTCTACATTCTTCGCAATGGAGTGGAAAGAAAAAGGTATGTATTTTTCCACCAAGAATGGTGATTTTCTTTACACGGGTACGCCTATATCTATAAAGGGCTTCCTTGAAGGCTCTCGAATTTTGTGCTATGGTGGAAAGACTCTTTACCACCAGTTAACTAGTGGAGGAATTGACGCAAAAACCATTGATTTTTGTGACCTTGAGCTATATGAATACCTATTAAACCCCGGAAGTGGACAAGCAGGTATCGCCTCTCTCTCTTCTATGTTCCTCGGTGTGACACCAAGCGGGGACAGTTATACGCCGATTATGAAAGATCTTGAGGTGGCCCTTGCCGATAAACTTCGCGAGGGTGGAATGTATGACTTGCTTGTACAGGTTGAATTGCCACTTCTTAAAATCCTTGCCGAGATGGAGGAAAACGGATTTAAGATAAACCCCGTCGGGATAAAGGATTTTGCCAAGGCGCTTTCAGAACTTGCAAGCGACCTTTCTTCAAGGATATATATGCAAGCAGGCGAGGTGTTTAACCTCAATTCGCCCAAGCAACTTGCAGAGGTTCTCTACGAGCGTATGGGTCTTGTCGGTCAAAAGAAAAAGGGCAAAACAGGATATTCCACAGATGCAGAAACCTTAGAAAGTATGAGAGATCAATCCCCCATTATAGACGATATTCTCGAATACCGTCAGGTCACAAAACTGCTTGGAACATACACCACAGCGCTTACCGACGTAGCAGACGAGGGGGCAAGAATTCACACAGATTTCAAGCAAGCACTCACCGCAACAGGACGTCTTTCAAGTGCCGAGCCCAACCTGCAAAATATTCCAATAAAGACCAAAATGGGACGCGAACTAAGACGATTTTTCGTTGCAGAGGAGGGATACACTTTAGTAGATGCCGATTATTCACAGATAGAACTTCGTCTTCTTGCTCACATTTCGGGCGACTACAATATGTCAGAGGCCTTCAGAAACGGTGAGGATATTCATAGAAAGACGGCGGCGGCAGTCTTTGGCATCCCTGAGGAGGCGGTTACTGAAGAAATGCGCAAGCGTGCTAAGGCCGTGAACTTTGGTATAGTATATGGCATCAGTGGTTTCTCACTGGCGAAGGATATTGGCTCAACCGTATCCGAGGCGAGCAAGTATATAAAGAGTTATCTTCTCAACTATCTGGATATTGACAAATATCTTGAGGAAGTTGTAAAGGATGCCGAGCGCGACGGATATACTACTACAATCATGGGAAGACGTAGATACATTCCCGAACTCAGGGCAACCCAAGCGCCTATGCGATCCTTTGGCAAGAGGGTTGCAATGAACGCGCCGATACAAGGCTCTGCCGCAGATATCATGAAACTTGCGATGATAAACGTCTATAACCGACTTAAAAAAGAAAATCTCGATGCACGAATAGTAATGCAAGTGCATGACGAGATTATTGTAGAGGTGATAGACGAGCAGGTGGAAAGATGTATGCAACTGGTAAAGGAGGAAATGGAAGCAGTTGCCGAACTCTCTGTGCCCCTTACCGTAGATGTCACATCCGGCAAAAACTGGTTAGAACAAGAATAAAAACGAACTCCCCGAGTTAGCACGACTTATCCGTTAAGGATATTATGCGAACTCGGGGAGTCCTTTATATTAACAAATTATTTAATTATAAGTTTGCGAACACCTGCAAGCGAAGACGAGGAGTCGGGAGTCCTGAAGGCAGATTCAGTAAGCGAATTATCCGAGGCGAGTTTGAGAAGCGAAGTATGGAAGGAACGGGCAACGTCAAATAGACTCTCCCCACTGTCAGGGTAATAAACAACAACGTCAGCGCCCACGCTTTCATACACTTCATCGGTCAAAACAGAGGAAGTGACATAACGAACATTCCGAGAGGCAGAAAACTGCATTCCTACATCTATGCAAGCCATAACATATATTTTATCTGCGTCAAGTGTTACAGAGTTGCTAACAAGACAGAGGTCGGCATATACGTCGGTTATATTAGAATTTTGACAACTATTCTTTACTTTTGTTGCAAAAGGAATATCAAGTTTTAGTCCTACGAATGTAGGCTCTCCATCATCGTTAATTTCACACGCCATGACACTTAGACGCATTTCACCCTCAAGTTTTATACCGTCCCCCTCAATGGTTGCATTACTTAAAGAACAAACACCGTCTGAATATATAACGTTTCTCAAATTCTGTGCGCCAAGTTCGCTCCTATCAAATTCCAGGTCAATGTTAAACTGTTCCGACATGCTGCCCGCATGGCTCATAAACGTGCTATTTGTGTATTCGTTTTCCGTACCACGGTCGCAAAGGAAGGAGTCGGTGACAAGGCGAATGCTCTCGTTGGCTCTACCCACAAGGGCAGCCTCTGTAATAACCGACACAGTGACAACCACCCCACTTTCCATTGCATTTACAGGCGTAGATAACGAGGTTATAATCACGTCAACGTCGAAGTCCATATCGTCCTCGATATCCTCAAGCGTTATGCTACCCTGAATAGGTATTGTGACACTCACGGTTTTTGGCAATTCGTCCTCGACACAGACAAGCGCCTTTACTTCTACTTCGCCCTTATAATCTACTCCGTCCTCTTTAACACTAGTGGTTAAATTCTTTACTGCACCACTTGTTGTTAGTACGTCAACTTCATCAGCTATTGCGCCTTCAACTTCCATTAAGGTTTCTGCGTATTCGGTCTCTACTGGCGAGGAATATGCACCAAATCCTACACGCACGGTTTCGGTGGCAACCTCGGGCTCCGTGTATGAAAAGGCATCACCACCAATTCCTATATGCGCCTTTTCGGACACACAAACCATATTGTTTAAGACGCATTTTGCACTAAAACGGCGTGGCCCTATTGGTCTAATAGTGTAATTCTTGACACGGGTTGTTATATGTGCGTCTTTATAACTGTCGCTATTGCACTTGATTTTTAGTTCGTAGTCGGTTGTAAAGCAACAGTGCGTTACATTGTTTTCACTATCTAAATAGACAACCTCGTAGGCAACTATACCAACGCACTCAAGCATCTCGCCGTCCATAAACTTGCTCGACGGAACAGCCTTTGCGCTCACGCAAAGCACCCTCTTTACATCAGTGTTGTAATCCGGGAGAGTGTACTCTCCATTGCTTTCAGAAATAATAGGAGACATTCGCCTCTCTCTCAAATATTCCTTTTCGGTCTCCATAAGCCCTCCGTTTTTTCATTTTTGTTACATCCTATGCCGAAGAGCTTTGGCTTATTACCAAAACAGGCGAAAGACTAATGAAATTATTCGAGTCCTAAAAGCCAGGCAGGGGACACTCTACCACATTTGGGCAAGTTCTTTACCGCCTCATCACTCGCCCATCAACTATTCATCTCACAATGATTTATTATTTCTTTCTTTTTGACTTTTTAGTCTGACATCAAAGCAGAATATACACGATAAAACTGACAATTCCTTTTTTAAAAAAGCGTCATTTTTTCTAAATCAATACAATCTACTTGCTCCGCTATTGAAAAAATAAAAAAATATGTTATAATATTTACATAAAAACAGTTTAAGGAAGAGAAAATGAAGCCGAAAATAAAAGAAATATTGATTGTGCTGATTATCGTTGTTTTATCAGCTTTAGCCTTTACTGCTTGCGACAACTCTTATAAGGAAGAGGAAGCCACCAAAGGGTTAATATACACACCGTGTGAATGCAATGAGAACGATGGTAAAGAGCATTACAGGGTTTCTTTCCCCGAAGAGATTGCTCCAAAAGTGGTCGTACCATCAATCTACAATGGAAAAACGGTAAAGCACATCGACACGTTGTCAGATAAGTATATCAAGGAAGAAATCACCGAAGTGGTTTTGCCAAGCACTCTGACCAGTTTGCCGCAAGGTATGTTTTACGGTTGCAATAAGCTGGAAAGAATAACTATTCCGTTTTTAGGCTCCCAAGACAGTCCTATCTATGAAAACGACCTTAAGGACGACTCAACAAAAACCGATTTGGGCTACGGTAGTACGCACACGTTTTCCTTAGCGTATTTGTTTTACGATCCTTATGATTACTATGAAAAATATTGGGTATCACCCTCGCTAATAAAATTTCCCGAAACGTTAAAAGAAGTAATTGTAAACAACGATACTTACGTAAAGGCATCGGAGCTGCAATATATAGATTTATCTAATATTGAATACGTTTATTTTAAGACTCCGGCAAACGAAAATATGCAAATTGATAGCGATTTCATTGACGATTATTTAGAGTTTGAGTCGCACGAAAATAAAAACGTAAGCAAAACGTCGATATTATTTGAGCCGGAGGTATGTTTTCGGGCGCTACACGATATTGAATGCTATTTTTCCTACGTAACGGGCGTCAAAAAGGTCTATCTTGAAGGAAATTACAGATACGCAGAAACCGAAACCGAAATTTACATAATTGATTATTTTGGCGAAGAATGCGTAAATCTTCCCGATAAGATAAACGGTAAAGCCGTGAAGCTGTATCCACACGTATTATGCGAAAGCGAAGGGTTGACGAGTATTGACGCTTCAAAAATTTCTTGGGACACCTCGGGAAATAGTTGCTTCTTCTCATACTGCGAAAATTTGACGAAGTTATCCTTGCCGACTACGAGAATAGTATGCTGGGATGGGGATAGTAAAATAGAGGAATTGAACTTAGGCGATATAAATAAGGATACTATTGGATTGTCTTTTGGCGTCTTTAATAATCTGAAAAGCCTGACCATTGGAGAAAATTCATCTTACTATTTTATGAAGGACGGGAATTTAATAAAAGACGAAACCGTGCTCGTAGCAACAACTGACGGTCAAATTCCCGCTTTCGTCAACGAGATAGAAGGTGGCGCAATAGTCAATAAATCGCTAACGCACATACATATTCCCGATACGGTTGCAGGCTTTAACACGGCTGTGCTTGAAGGCTGTGACAAGCTGCAAACCGTTTCCACCGGCAAACGAGATTTAACAAATTGGTCGGGTATGCCAATCGGGATAATTTGCAATCAAATTGCCAAAGAAAAAAAAGAGGGAGAATTTACCTATTATATTGACGGTGACTACGCCCTGATTACCGCCTGGAATGGTGATAAAACGGCGCAGGTATTCGTTACCGTACCCGATATGCTCGGTGGTAAATCGGTGGTGTACGTTGATAATATCTTTGCGGGCTCTAATATTACCGGAGTAAAACTTCCCCAGGAATTACGCTATTTGGGCGATTTTAAGAATTGCAGATTTTTAAGGGAATTATACGTTCCAGACCATATCAAAGATTTTAATAACGCGACCTGGAAGCTTTCGGGTTGTTCGTCGCTCGAAAGACTTTCGCTGCCTGAATATGATATATGGACCACCGTTTACGATAGTCTTGCGAGCATATTTGGAAGGACACAATACGACGGTAGCACCGAGGTGCAAATCAACGAGGACTTGGTTACTTATAAATTTTACGTGCCGGAGAATTTCCGTCATTTAGAGTTGCGCGGCGGAAGCGTTGAGCTTAAAACTATAGAGGGTTTGACGCTTGACACCTTAACGTTAGGAAAGGATGTCACTTATATTTCTTTCGGCTCGTCCTCTGGTGTAAAAACAATCATTCTATCCCCCGACAATCCAACATATTATATGAAAGACGGTATAATTTATAGGAGACCTTAAACCTCTAAAACACCAATGGGGCTAAGCCATTTGCTTAATTAAAAGCTTTTGGCTTAGCCCCAAAATCGTTTTATAATAATATATTTTCTTTATTTTGTTATATTTTTGAGAGATTTTTGGCTATAAAATTCCGTTTAGTTCATACCCATAGATTCCATCAGGCGTTTGTTAAACTCCTTAGCGGTGTTGTAGCCCATACGTTTTTGCCTGTTGTTCATAGCGGCAACCTCGATAACAACCGAGAGGTTTCTACCCGGGCAGACGGGTAGAACTATTGAGGGAACATTTATGCCGAGGATATCGGTGGTCTGCTCGTCAAGTCCCAATCTGTCGTACATCTTGCCGTTTTCCCATGGCTCAAGATTTATAACCAGGTCTATTTTCTCGGTTTCCTTTACAGCACCCATACCAAACAAACGTCTGACATCAACTATGCCTATGCCACGAAGTTCCACATAGTGGCGAATAATTTCGGGGGCTTTGCCCACCAAGGTGGTGGCAGATACGCGCTTAATCTCTACCGCATCGTCGGCGATAAGACGGTGGCCGCGTTTAAGCAGTTCTATCGCTGTTTCGCTCTTACCGACGCCGGAATCACCGAGCAGAAGCACACCCTCGCCATATACCTCGACAAGAACGCCGTGTCTTGTGATACGGGGGCCGAGTTCCACGTTCAGGAAGGCTATGAGAGCCGCCATAAAGTCGGAGGTCCTGCGAGAGGTGCGAAGAAGCGGAACACGGTATTTATTGGCAAGTTCCACAACCTCGGTTCCCATCTCTATCGACGTGGTTATTATAACACCGACGGGAGAAGAACGGAAAAAGTCGGCAAGTCTGCGCGAACGCTCCTCACGGTCAAGTTGTGAGAGGAAAAGATGCTCCACCTTTCCTATAATCTGCAATCTCGCCTGCTCGTAGTGGTCATAGAAGCCCACCATTTGAAGTCCTGGGCGGTTTACACGGGCGCAGTTTACCAAAATATTGTCAGGTAGGTCGGGCATATACAGTGTTTCAAGATCAAACTCACTGATTATCTTACCCATACTTACGTTATAATTATCTTCCATAGTTACCTCGCTTTCTGTTCTTTGATTTTAACACATTTTATCCTCGAATGCAACGATTTTCGTATATTTTTTTGGCTTTTTCGCTTTAGTATTTCCGAGGTCTTGATTTTTTAATAAATATCTGGTAAAATTAAATGTAATAATAATTTATAGAGGCCACATCCTATGAAAAAAACAATTGCTTTGTTTCTTCTGATAGCCTGCGTGTTTTCGCTTATTGGCTGTTCTGATACAACATACCCGCCCGTAGAGAGTACCGAAACCGAGGCAACCACGGTTATGACGCTCAAAGCCGGGGAAAAGACCTACGAGGTAAAATATGAACTTTACAGAGCGCTCTTCTTAAACTTCAAAAAAGAGTTTGACGGCGGCGACGACAGTGTATGGACAGGGGACAACAAGGACGAATACATCTCTAAAATACACGAGCATATCACATCATTGATTTTGGATATTTATTCCGCGTTTGCCGTTTGTGAGCAAATCGGATACGACCTCTATTCAAAAGAGGTAGAAAACAAGATAAACAAATTCATACAAATCAGCGTTGACGGTGGCAGTTACGGTGGCGAGTCCTTCATGGGATACGGCGGCGACTATGACGCCTATCTTGAATACATAAAGACGCTTAACCACAACTATTCAGCTCACGTACTACTATATAGATACGCCATAGCGATAGAGGCTATCGACGAGCATTTTATAGGCACATTCTCCGCCGACGATATTGACGGAAATATAACGGTAGGCAGTATGACCTACACCCGTGAGGACGTGGAAAACTACTACTTTAGCGATGCCTGTGTCAGAGTTCTTCGCACCTATATATCCGAGGGCTTGGACCTTAACCCGCTTGCAAGGGCACAGAGGCTTGCCGCCGACCTTAAGGTGGCCGCAAGGAATGGCGAAAGCGCTGTAAGTGATATGATAATGGGGCGTGGACCTATTGGCGCGACAGACGGTGTACAGGGCGTCATAATCGCAAAGAACAACCTCGACGGCGCTTTCTATGCCGATATGGTAAATGAGGCTTTCAGACTTAAAGAGGGCGAAGTCAGCGACGTTGTTCCTATTCACGACGGGCAAGAGATGCGTTACTATATAATGTACCGCGGACAAAAAAGCGAGGAGCATTTTGATAACAACTACTCGGATATCGCATATATATTCCTTCGTGACGGTGTAGGTGCCACCCTCGCTCAAATGAAAGAAACTCTCGGCGAAGAGATTATAAAAAGCGATTTTCTTATCGAACTTGACTACTCGACAATTACAATGGAGTAAATATGTATAAAGGTTACTACTTTAACCCCTTTGAGCGTGACGAAGAGCCGTTTTTTGAAAATCAAAAGTATAATATGCCCGATATTCCAATAAAGGAAAAACGAACAAAGTGCGACGTGGCTCCGTTTACCGATGCATTAAAATCCTTTTTTGAGGAACATTGCAAATATCGGGTTAATATATCGAGCATCGGTCTTGAATATGGTTATATTTTTGTATCTTTGCCACATTTTGGTTTTGTTATAGGTCATTTGCTAAAGGATCTTGAACCACTCGAAGTGCCACATCTCAACGTGGAGATAGGCGATTATTATACTATTACCATAACGTTTAATTTTGAACTACCCATACCACGCAATATGATAGACATAGCCATCGCCGCGGAGTATTCGGGATTTGAGATGACTATGGAGGACGAGAGGTTGATTTTCCGCGCAAAGGTGAATACTCATACCACATATTCCCTCTACCGTCCTGTGTACTCCGGCATCAAATCCGACCTGTATCAGTCCATACTTCGCATTTGGAAAAGCAAATAATTATTTACATTTCAATGAAGCATTTTTGGCATATTTTTGTCAAAAATGCTTTTTTATTTAGCACGCCCCTCGTCTTCCTAAAATTGTTACTAATACAAATGCCAAAATGGTGTCAAATTAAATTCGAGCATTTTCGAATGGAAGATGTAAAAAACGAGGAGAGGCCGAATTATGAAAAAAAACAATTTATCGGTAATTATCTCTCTATTAATACTGTCGGTTATCATTCTTTTTACAAATACTGCTCCCACCCAACTTGCCGTTTCGGCGAGCGCAGAAGCGCAAGAGGTGTCCGGCGACGTTACCGTGTCGGGCAGGTTTTGGGAGTTGTTCTTTGGAAAGAAAGAAAATGACCAATCAAACGGCACGGTTTTGATTCCGTCAGGGGCGGTATTTGGTGCGAGGATAATTCAGAGTTTCCCAAGCGTGGTGGAATCCAACACACCGTCGGTAAAGGTTGGTGACATAATTCTTGAAGTAGATGGATGTAAATTATCAACAGTAGAAGAAATCAAAGACCATATAGCAGTATCAAAGAACGCCCCTGTGCGCCTGTTGCTCGGTCGTGGGCAAAACAGAATAACCTGTACGGTTACGCCGACACTTGAAGAGGGGGAATACAGGCTTGGAATCGCTCTTAAGGACTCTGCCGCAGGAATAGGAACTATAACCTATATAGATCCTGTGACAGGATGCTTTGGCGGGCTGGGGCACGGAATAACCGACAAGGATTCAGGACTTCTCATTGACACGGTGGGAGGCGACGTTACAGGGGTTATACTCGGAGGTGTTCAAAAGGGCGAGTGCGGTAAGCCCGGAGAACTTACAGGGATATTGACAGACCGGGTTTATGGAAGCGTGTATGCAAATACCTCGGTAGGACTTTTTGGCAGGCTTGAACAAATCCCCGAGGGATATACCAAGGTTAGTATAGGTTACAAAGATGAAGTTCATAGTGGAGAGGCAGAAATCATTTCTACCGTTCGCAACGGAAAAACTGCAAAATACAAAGTAGAGTTATACGATATAAAGCGAGATGAAAACGGGACAAAGTGCTTCAAAATCAAGGTGACTGACCCAACCCTGCTTGCTATCACAGGTGGGATAGTAAAAGGTATGTCGGGAAGCCCGGTTCTACAGGACGGAAAACTAGTCGGTGCAGTAACACACGTTATGATAGCAGACCCCACCGAGGGTTATGGTATATTCATTGAGAATATGCTCTCGGCATCT
Source organism: Eubacteriales bacterium (assembly GCA_045605175.1). Taxonomy (GTDB): domain Bacteria; phylum Bacillota; class Clostridia; order Oscillospirales; family CAG-272; genus UBA1740. The sequence continues at coordinate 17,876 of JAZUPL010000053.1, forward strand.
GGTGCCGAGGCGCTGCCGAAGGCGGCATAACCCGAGGTAAAGCTCGCTATTGGGAGGTAATTTGCGGAGCAAATCAATTTGGATTAAGGCTCCAAATCGCGTGGAATGAATAGCACGCTAACCAAAGTCAAAACAAGCACACACTAATCACGTGCGTGGTTACGGGATATTTATAGAAAATATGCTATCAGCCTCACAAAACCAGGTTCAGCCTAAGGTAGCATAAATATAATGGCAATATCATTCCAATACGAATTCAACGTAGATTTCAAATGGAATCCAAATTGTACAGATAGCGAAAAAACGATGCAAAAGCGAGAGAGACGGTTATAAAGATCGCATATCTCAGCCGTGCAAAATACGTTATCATTCCCCTTCAGGACATTCTCGGTATCGGTGCTGAAGCAAGGATGAATCAGCCGGGTACACTCGGTACGCAGAATTGGAGTTGGAAATACAAAAGAGATGCTCTTACGGATAAGCTCGCAAGAAAGCTGCGTAATATGGTGAAGCTCTCGGAAAGATAAAGGTATACAAAAAGCGACCAATAAATTCGCGCCGCAAAACAACCGCAAAAAATAGGACGATTGACTGATATTAGTAGAATTATCTTCCCCAAAATCTTAAAAGCTCCGTTGACTTTGGTCATCGGGGCTTTTTTGTATATCAAAAGATGCTTCGTTTTACCGTTGGAGTTTTTATAAAAACAGGTTTTTACGGCGCAAAGCATATCCGAATCACCTTGAATGTAAAGTATTATATACATATTTTGAACAATGTAACTCATTTTGAGATAGCAGAAACTTTACACGGGTGCACACTTATAAGAAAAAACATACTCGTAAAGGCAAATAATAAATCCCCGAATTTCGTTCAAATTATTTTTGAATTATGCGACAAAGAATAAAGCAAGAAATACAGTGCTCTTCGACTTTACCTCATTTATTTTTTGTGACACGGGGGTGGACATATCATCATTTTAAGCCTCATTTTCGCCCCTAAGCCAGAATTGCCATACTTGTTAAAATGTTGTTTTTCACATAACGACATTTTGCGGTCATTAGATTTTGAAAAAGCCGTTTACCCGTTTTTCTTTCCTTTACAGATATACTTTGCTATTAACGTTGCTTGCATGGGGAATGTAGTTACAGGTTAAAATCGGATCACCGTAGCCAAACCTGTTTAGGCAGAGTGTTTTATGCCTCTGCACTTCTGACGGGTACACCGCATCGACTATAATCTGACGCTTGTTTGATATAGGTACACTGTTGCGATTATCAGCCTATACTTTATGTTTAATATGAAGAGTTTATCAACCGTTAATCCATTTTTTGTTATTTTTTCACAAATTGCACGTCTATTTTGAATAATTTGTTGGTTAATATTCCAAAAACTTAAAATTATTGCAAATAAATTGCAAATTATGGATTGACAAGCACTTTTCTTTTTAATATAATAAAGTATACTTTTTCATTCCACGAGCGTGTATGAGAAAAGTAATTATTAATGTATTTTATACAATATTACATAAGGAGGTAGTATTTATGAAAAACATGGGCAAGTGGTTTTGGGCCTTTATCGGCGTCAGCATCGCACTGGTCATCGCGATTGTTGTTGCCATTGTATTAGGCGTAACCCTTGGCAATGATCCGACGGTTCCCGAGGGAGCCGAAACCGGACTATACTACTATGACTCTGAGGATACGGAATATACGTTGAATCTGCATAGTGGTAATCAGTTTACTCTCTATGACGGAGTAAGCAAGACAGGTGAATACACCGTCAACGAGGACGGCACTATTTCATTTGCATTTGCAGATGAGAAGAACGGCTCAGCGACAGGTAAATATGCAAGTGACATCGTTACGTTCACCTACAACAATACGGAGATTCGCTTCCTCCGTAAGATCAACTACACCGTTTCCTACGTTACAAACGGCGGCTCGGCAGTTAAGCCCGCAAGCGTGGTAAACGGCAGATACGCAACACAGCCCGACGATCCTACTAAGAATAACAGCGTGTTCCTCGGCTGGTATGCAGATGCAGACCTCAAGACTCCCTACGTCTTCTCGTCTACTGCAATCACAAGCGACATCACCCTTTATGCCAGATGGGCAGCAAAGGCTGAAGGACAGGCTGAATACGAGATAAGCTTCGTTGGCGCCGAGGTCGATAAGATGACCACGACCGGCGGTACACTTTACGGTCTTCCCTCTCCCACGAAGGATGACTACACATTCGGCGGCTGGTGGATCAGCATGTCCGAAAACGCTGACAAGCTCACCGCAAAATTCTATGAGGGCTATCAGTTCACAGCAGATTCCACTCTGTACGCTCTGTGGATTGCTAAGGACGAGGTTGCTCCCATCGTTGAGGTAAATGCGAACGGTATATCCTGGGATCTCGTTAGCGGCGTAGCAAATTACGACGTTAAGATCACCGATCCCGACGGCGCCGTAGTTTACGACGAGAAAGAGGATGCTACCACCAAGACCAAGGCTTATACCTTCACCACCGCAGGTGAATATAAGATTGAGGTAAGCATTACCGTAGGCGGAAAGCGTGTAACTACTTCAAGATACTATACCGCAAAGGCACTCGACAGAGTATATCAGTTCACTGTTGTTGAGCCCTCTACGATAGTATTCAACAGAGTTGAAAACGCTGAAAAGTACATCATCAGCATCGTATGCGGCAACGCATCACACAAGCACGAGGCAATTGACAACGGCAATTCCACCGTTTACAACTTCGCAAACTGCGATATGAAGAACGGCGGTATTGAATTTACCGTTACCGCTGTGGCAACAGGCTATGCCTCATCCACAAGTGCTACCTACAAGCTCGAAAGAGTACTCGATTCCGTTACGGGTATCACCGTAAAGAACGACATGCTCACATGGGCTCCCGTAGACCACGCAACGGAGTATGAAATAAAGATCACCACAGGTGATAACACCTACACCGTTGTAACGACCGAGTTCTCTTATAATCTCAAGAGCCTTGCCGCAGGCAACGTTGCAGTTGAGATTAAGGCATACGGCGCAGGCTACATGACCTCTGCTGCCGCAAGCTACACCTACACCAAGTCAAGCATTGCTGCTCCCAAGAACCTTACCGTAAGCGGTAACGTACTCAGCTGGGATGCAGTTGCAGGCGAAAACATCACCTACGTTATCAACGTAGACGGTGCTACATACACCGCAGATACCAATTCTATCGACCTTGATGCAGCAGGTTATTCCGTACTCAAGGGCACTGTTGCAGGTATCACGGTAGCAGCTACCGACGGCACAACCACATCCGCAACAAGCGACAAGCTCACTGTAGTATACCGTGACTTCGGCGGCTCTGTTAACTACAGCAAGAATACTGTCAGCTGGACTCCCTCACTCGGTATCACCGGTAAGTACGAGGTTAAGGTTGGCAATAACGAGTCTATCATCACCGACGGAACAAGCGCTACCGTTGTATTCAACGCAGCAGGCGTTACAACCATTTCGGTAAGATTCGTAAGCGACTCCTACACATCCGCATGGGTAAGCACAACTGTTGACGTTTACTCCATCACCCTTGACACACGTCTTGGCTCCGGCGTTGGTACACTTTACTTCGCCCAGGGCGACTACGTGACTCTCCCCGAGACCTCGACTCGCGCGGGCTACTCCTTCGACGGCTGGTACAACACCTCCTCGAATAACGGTAAGCTCATCACAAGCGGCGAGTTTGATAACATCGGCAACGTAGTTCTCTTTGCAAGCTGGAAGCCCAACGAATACACCATCACCTACAACGTAGATAACGGTGTAACCGGTGTTGAAAACGGCAAGACCGTTACCGTTCTCTTTGGAAGCAAGTTCACTCTTGATATCCCCGAGAGCGACACGGGCGCATTCGTAGGTTGGTGTACCGGTATCAACGGCACGGGCATTCAGCTCACCGATGACAACGGTAACTCTCTCGGCAATTACAACATTGTCGGCGACACCAACATTTATCCTCTGTTTGCTACCAACGTGCTTGAATACATCGAAAGAGACGACGGCACGTGGGCAGTACAGCGTGGCCCCGCAATCCATACAGTAACAAACGTAATCATTCCTCACACCTACCAGGGCAAGGAAGTTACGATGATTCTTGAGAACGCATTTAAGTATTGTTCTCACCTTCTCACGGTTTCTATCCCCAATACCGTTGAGGTAGTCGGTACGGGTGCATTTGCTTCCTGCTACAACCTTACCGAAATCAACGTCCGTGAGATTCCCGGCGTAGTTAATCCCAAGTACTCGTCCTCTGACGGTGCTCTTATTTACAGTGATTACGGTACAGTATACCTTGAAGTATTCCCGAGAGGATACGTAGGTGCATATACTGTTCCCGAAACAGTTGACACCATCCGTAACAAGGCATTCCAGAGCGCGAACTATCTTACTAAGGTTACCATTTCCAAGAACGTAACCTACATTGCAGAGCAGGCATTCTACAGCTGTCCTCTTCTTGAAGAGGTAGTATTCGTAGGTGGCGGAAACAAGGCTCTGACCATTGAGGACAACGCCTTTGCAGGCACCGACGTTCTCTCATCTCTCACTCTTCCCGCACGTCTTAACAAGATCAGCTACTCGACCTTCGATGCAATTCCGAAGCTCGCAGCTATCCACGTTGAGGACGGTGGAGAGACATTCGGCTCTATCGACGGTATCCTTACCAACGGTGATAAGGACACTGTATACTACTGTCCCAGCCAGAAGACAGGTGCTATCGACTTCGCAGTCGGTGTAACCACGATCGGCGAGTCTGCATTCGCAGGTCGCTTGGGCATTACTTCCGTTACAGTTCCCAACTACGTTACAGATATTAATAAAAATGCATTTGCAGGCTGTACAGGCATTACTTCTGTCGAAATCCTTGGCGGCAGAATGAACGACCTCGACATCGATGAGGGCGCGTTCAGCGGCTGTACCAAGCTTGAAGAGATCGTCTTCGGCGGCAGTGAGCTTGCTGATGTTGGTGAGATTTCGGTAGGCAATAACGCATTTGCAGGTTGCGCATCCGTTGATACTCTTACCTTCGAGGACGGCTCCAACGTTACCGAGATCGGTGATAACGCCTTCAACGGCTGTGCTCTGATCACCGAGCTTGTGATCCCGAACACAACTGCAGTCATCGGCGACTTTGCATTCGCAAACTGCGCGAAGATCGAAACGATTTCCTTCGCAGAAAACGGCGTTGACGTCGACTTCGGCGAATCCGTATTTGCAGGCTGTACACAGCTTCGCTCCATTCACCTTCCCTCGACGCTTCTGTCGTTCGACGGCTCTGTATTTGAGGGATGCGATTACATCACCGAGATCGTCGTTGATCCCGACAACCCCATCCTCTACTCCGAGGACGGCGTGCTTTACGACAAGGCACAGACACACCTTCTCTACTATCCCAAGGGCATTGGCGTTGACTTTGCCGAGCTCCCCTCGTCGCTGACTACCATAGGTTCTGCAGCATTCCAGTTCAACCCCAACCTCGTGGATATCACTATTCCCGCGAACATTAAGACAATAGGCGCGAATGCGTTCGATAACTGCGTCAACCTCAAGTCCGTTACCTTCGAAAGTAAGGATGCTATGACGATCGGCGCATCGGCATTCAAGAACTGTAAGGCACTCTCAACAATTGAACTTCCTGCTCTTACAGAGATCAGCCCCTATATGTTCAGCAATTCGTCACTCACCGCAATCACCATTCCCGAGACCGTAACTACGATCGGCGAGTTTGCGTTTGAGTTCACGATGATCGAGGAGATCACCATTCCCGCAGCGGTTGCTACCGTTTACGAGGGTGCTTTCTCCAACTCTAATCTTATGACTCTCACCGTTGCAGACGGTACAACCGAGCTTGTACTTGGCGGCACAGAGGATGAAGTCGGCGTATTCACCGGCACATCTATCATGAACGTCACCCTTGCGGCAAGAGTCAAGAGCATAGGTGCTTGTGCATTCCAGTATGCTTGGGGACTTGAGAGCCTCGATCTTCCCGAGAATTCCATACTTGAGAGCATTGGCAATAATGCATTCCAGTACTCAGGACTGCTTTCCGCTAATCTTCCCGACAGTCTTAAGACCATCGGCGATCACGCATTCGAGGGCGCATTCAGCGACTTCATGACCGTTATTGTTTTCGGTCAGCCGCTTCCGATCACCATTCCCTCGGGTGTTACCTATATCGGTCAATATGCTTTCGCAAACACATACCTCACTGAAGTTACCATTGAGGAAGGCGATGCAGACGATCTGCTTGCTATTGAGGATTACGCATTTGCACGTGCAACATACCTTAAGACTATCAATCTTCCCGCACGTCTTAATAAAATATTCAACACCGTAACCGTTGGTAACGCAGGAATTCCTATTACGTCATTCTACACGATCTTCGATCGCTGCACAGCACTTGAGGCAATCAACGTAAACGAAAATTGCCAGGAATTCATGTCCATCGGCGGTATCTTCTACACCAAGAACGATGACGGTAAGGCATCCGACCTTATCTACTGTCCGAGAGCTAAAACCGGCGATATCGTTGTTCCCTCTACCGTTGTAACGGTTTCCAACCTTGCGTTCTACGACACCTGTGTCTCCACGATCGTATTCGAGGAGAAGGCTGAGTGGGACGGTGAGGGCACGCTTCTCATCGGTAACTCCGATATCGGAAGACGTAACGATGAAGGTTGGGCAGTATTCGCAAACTCCGATACTCTTACCTACATCAAGTTCCCCGCTCACCTCAAGACCATCAGAAGCTATGCTTTTGCTTGGGATATGGGCTACTATAACCCCGACGTTACCCTTAACATTGAGTTCAATCCCGAGTCCTCCGTCGGCTTCTCGCAGCGTGCGTTCTACTATGCTGCAACCGTCGGCGACCTGAAGCTTCCCAAGGTTACCAAGATTGAGCAAGAGGCATTCTCCTCCTGCTACAACATGGGTAAGATCACGATGGATCCCGAATCGCCTTTGACCATTATCGGCTCGCAGGCATTCTCGATGAACTCGTTGACCTCTATTAATATCCCCGCATCCGTCGAGATCATCTCGTCCAATGCATTCAGTGCTTGCTCCGACCTCACCGACATAAAGTTTGAGGAAGGCTCACAGCTTCACACTATCGAGAGTGCCGCATTTATGTGGACCGGCATCAGTGAGTTCGTAATTCCCGAGACTGTTACCACTCTCGGAAGCCGCGTATTCCAGGGCTGCCGTTCACTTGAACGTATCACCCTTTCCGCCAATATGAGTAACCTCCGCGGTAACGACGGCGAGCCCATCTTCCAGGATATGCCCGCTCTTAAGGAGATCATCGTTCCCGAGGAGAACACCAAGCTCACAGTTGTGGACGGAGCACTCTACGACGCAAACGTAACTGTACTGATGCTCTATCCCGTAATGAGAGAGGCAACTACTCTCGTTATTCCCGATACGGTAACCGCTATTGAGTCCTACGCTCTGTACGGCAACCATCTTGAGTCAATCACTCTTCCCGCCAACCTCGTTCAGATCGGTGATTACGCATTCGAGGACGCAGATATGCTCTCCTCTATACACATCCCCGCATCTGTAAAGGAAATAGGCAGAAACGCATTCGCTTACTATGCATCTGCAAGCTGGTATATACCGCCTCTCAAGACGGTTACCTTCGAGGAGAATTCTCAGCTTGAGAAGCTCGGCTACAGCGTATTCGAGGGTCAGTCTCAGCTTGAGACCGTAATACTTCCCGACTCGATCACCGAGATGCAGTCCTCTATCTTCGCACAGTGCTCCGGTCTTAAGGAGGTTCATCTTCCTGCCGGAATCACCAAGTTGCCCGACACTATGTTCTACGGTTGTACTGCTCTTGAGAGCATCACTCTTCCCGAGGGTATCACCGAGATCGGCGGCGCAGCATTCCTTAACTGCTCTTCACTTAAGGAAATCACTATTCCCGCATCCGTTACCACTATTATAGGTAACGATTTCCGCGGTCCTACATTCGGTAACTGTACCGCACTTGAAAGCATTACATTTGCTCCCGGAAGCAGTCTCCAGAGCATTACCTCAGGTGCATTCACCGGCTGTACCGCTCTTACTACAATCACTCTTCCCGACTCACTCGTATCCATTGAGGGTGACCTCTTCACAGGCTGTACAGCTCTTGAGACCGTTATCCTTGGCGGTAGCTGGGTCGAGGTACCTGCAAACTTCTTTGCCGGTATGACTAACCTCAAGTCTGTTGTACTTCCCGATTCTGTTACCACCATTGGTGCGAACGCATTCGACGGATGTACCGGTCTTACATCGGTTAACCTTCCCACCGCACTCGTTACTATCGGTGAATCCGCATTCCGTAATTGTACCTCTCTCACGAGCGTAGCTATCGGTCTGAACGTCACCGAAATCGGCAACTATGCATTCGACGGCTGTAGCGGTCTTACCTCCGTTACCTTCTCCGTTGACAACAAGATGACCGCCCTCGGTAAGTCCTACAATGAGGAGTGCGCGATTTTCCGCGGCACCACTTCTCTTAAGACCATCAACCTCCCCGACTCTGTGAAGGTTATGGGCGCGAACATCTTCGAGAACTCGGGTATCGAAAGCGTTAACCTTCCCTCCGAGCTCTCCGCAATCAGCAACTATGCATTTGCTAATTGTACCAACCTTCTCACCGTTTCCGTTCCTACGAGCGTTGTGATCATCGGCGACTTCGCATTCAGCGGCTGTACCGCTGCGACCTCGATCGAAATCGCAGAGGGTGCAGAGGTTATCGGCTCCGGCGCATTCTTCGGATGTACCAGCCTTGCTTCCGTATACGTTCCCGCTTCCGTTAAGACCATGTCGGGCAACCCCTTCATCAGCTGTCCCAACCTGACTCTTGAGCTCAGCGAGAACAACAAGAACTTCGTAATGGAAAGTGGCGTTCTCTTCAACAAGGATGCTTCCGTTCTGGTATTCTATCTTCCCACTAATACGGCAGATACCTATACCGTTCCCTCCACCGTTAAGGAGTTTGGCTCGGGCGCATTCAGCGGCTCGCAGCTTGTAAGCCTCAAGATTCCCGCTAACATCAAGGTGCTTCCCGATATGCTCTTCATGTATTCCGAGAAGCTTGAGAGTGTAGAAATTTCCGCTTCTGTCACTAAGATCGGTACCGACGCATTCATGGGCTGTACTGCGCTCAAGAGCATAACCATCCCGTCGTCTGTAATCGAGATTGCTGCACGCGCATTCCAGGGATGCTCCTCGCTGACTGATCTTACCGTCAGCACAAGAACCGCTCCCTACACTGTTGGTGAATATGCATTCGCAGACTGTACGAGCCTTGTGAACATTGAGCTGACCGATACCATCGTCGGTCTTGCTCCCTATATGTTCTCGAACATCGGCGTTGTAGAATTCACTCTTCCCGCATCCATAACCGACCTCAACGTTGAGGGTGTGTTCGCTAACAACACAAAGCTTACAACCTTTGTCATTCACGACAATGTTGCCGAAACGCTTGGCGCAAGATTCTTCGAGAACTGTACCTCTCTTACTGACGTAGACCTCGGCGGTATTCAGTGGCTCGGCGAGTACGTTGTATTCGGTGACGACTGGGATAACGACGGAATAATCGACAGCATGGACGGTGTCTCCGCCAGTGAGCCCTCCTTCGCCTTTGCAGGCTGTACTGCTCTCGAGACCATCGATCTCTCCAATGTTACCATTATCGGCGCGAACGCATTTGACGGCTGTACTGCACTTGAGAACGTTACCTTCGGTAAAGAACTCAATGTATTCGGTGACTATGCATTCCGTAATTGTACCAGCCTCGTTATCCTTGATATGAGCATGATCGAAGAATTCCCGCTTTGCGTAGACGATATGGGATCTACTCGCGGTATCGGTATCGGTAACAACATGCTCGAAGGCTGCTCCGCATTGGAGGTTTATAAGAGCTTTACCGTATACTGTTACGAAATTCCTTCAGGTTGGTTCACAGGATGCACGAGCATGAAGCGCATCGAATTCAACTTCGACGTCAACGCATTTGCTGCAGGCTCTCCCTTCAAGGATCTTCCCGCAGATGCAGAGGTTGTCTTTAACTACCACATGGAGTGGGACGGTCGCGTTTACGAGACGGATATTACCAATCTCTTTGGTAATGCTTCTCGCAACGGCTACGATTGGTTCCTTACAACCAACGCAAAGATCGTTGACCGCAACGGAAACGAGCTGCTTGACAACTTTACCGTACGCTTTGCTGACGGTAGCGTTATGTTCTTCAGAAATCAGTATGACAGTCTGAGAGCATGTGCTAAGGTTAACGCGGATAACACCGTTACCGTATACTATTCTTACTCTCCCACACCCGAGTATGCGTACATCATCGGTGTCATCGGAACAGACAGAACCGTTGACTATACTCAGAGGCATGAGTATGCAGCAGATATGACTGTAGAGAGTGTTGGTATCACCATCGAGAATGGTATCGTTACATTCCCCGACGGTTCGACTCTGTCTGCTGACGGCGTTATTACCTTCACCGACGGCACGACATACAAAGTTGTTGCTGAGTAAGCAAATCCAAAAAATTAAACCTTAACGGTTTTTGGACCGCAGGCATTCCGCCTGCGGTCTTTTTTGCGCTCTTTAGTGCTGAACAGCGCATTTTTGTTACACGCCCCATGGGATAAAGTGTATCTACACCGTTTTTTTGCATTTTTCGTGCTGTTCTATCCCTTTTGCATATTTTACAATTTATTTTGTCAAAAAGGTTGACACAATAGAGCACTTGTGATAGAATATAAGATGTATTAATATTTTTGCGCGCGTATACGTGCGAAAGAAAACTATTTTTTTACATTAGCCGCGCTAACCCTTATCCGCGCGTGGTTTTCATATTGGAAGGAAGCAAACTATGACTAAGAACAACAAATTCAAGGGTTTGGATACGAAGCTGCTCGCAGAGGCGCTGATCCGCTCCACCCTGTGGGGTGTTGCAGTCGGTGCAGCGGCATCATTCCTGTGTGCATTCGTATGCTGGTTTTTGTCCTTTGACGGCTTGATTTTGTCGATTGCCGCATTTGCAATCGGCGCGGTAATAGCAGGAGTGCTGTTTTATTTCCTACATTTCCGTCCATCCGTTAAGAGCAACGCAAAACGACTTGACAGCTACGGTCTTGACGAGCGTGTAATCACAATGATTGAGCTCGAGGGCGAGGACTCCTTTATTGCAAGAAAGCAGAGAGAGGATGCGACGGCAAAGCTCGCGACAATCGAGCCGAAGCAGATTAAATTCCGAATCTCAACTCTCGTTATTGTGCTGGCATCGGTCTTTGCACTGCTGTTTGCAGGTATGGCGGTAATAGAGGGACTCAGCAGCATCGGAATTATTCCAACCGGCAGCGAGGTCTGGCAGATGATTTTCCCACCCGAGCCACCGCCGGAATACAATCTCGTTTACACAGCGGGAAAGGGCGGCTACCTGATCGGTGAGGATAAGCAAACGGTCACCGAGGGCGAGGACGCTACACCGGTGCTGGCGGTCGCGGATGACGGATTTATGTTCTACGCGTGGAGTGACGGTGTGACGACACCTCACCGTACGGACGAAAGCGTTAACAGGCCCATTACGGTCAACGCAGTATTCATCGCGGTAGACGATCTTGCAGACAAGCCCGACGATAAGGACGAGCCGGACGACGTGCCCGGTGACAAGGGTCCCGGACAGCCAAATGGTGATCCCAGCAACAGCGGAGGCGGTAAATACGTTGAGACCAACCAGGTCATTGACGGCGAAACCTATTACCGCGACGTGTACGAGGAATTTTACAACAAGGCTATGGAATACATGGAAAAGGGCGAGGCAATCCCCGACGAGATACGCGCTATCATCGAGGCGTATTACAACATCATTCAGTAATTTAAAAATAAAAGTAAAAATAAAAAATAAAATAAAAAGTGAGGCAAGAAAATCTCATGATTACAGAACAGAATCTCGAAAAGTTTAAGCAGCAGTGCGAAAACATATTCGCACAGATCGGCCGAGACGTTATCGGCCAGAAGGAAGTTATTGAGGGCGCGGTTATTGCTATGATTGCAGGCGGTAACGTACTGCTTGAGGGTGTTCCCGGTGTTGGTAAGACCCGTCTTGTACGTTCTCTCGGACGTGTATTCGACCTTCCCTTCTCAAGAATTCAGTTTACCCCCGACCTTATGCCCGCAGACGTTACGGGTACCAACATTATCGTTAAGGGTGAGGACGGCAACTCCACCTTTGAGTTCCAGCCCGGCCCCATTTTCTCCAACATCATTCTCGCCGACGAGATTAACCGTGCAACTCCCAAGACCCAGTCCGCACTTCTCGAGGCGATGCAGGAGCACACCGTTACCGTTATGGGTACGTCAAGAAAGCTCGCTGAGCCCTTCTTCGTGCTTGCAACACAGAACCCCGTTGAGCAGGACGGTACTTATCCTCTTCCCGAGGCACAGATGGACCGTTTCATGTTCAAAATCCTTGTAAAGAACCCCTCTCTTGACGAGCTTATGGAAATCGTAAGCATGACTCAGGTTACCATGAACGAGGTTGCAGAGGCAGCTTGTAACGGCGAGGATCTTCTTGAAATGCGCAAGACCGCAAATGCAATTCCCGTTGCATCCGAGGTTATGAAGTACGCTATGATGCTCTGCTCCGCAACACATCCCGACAGCGAGTGGTCGGGCGAGACCGCAAAGAAGTACATCCGTCTCGGTGCATCCCCCCGTGCAGGTCAGGCTCTCATCTCGGCTGCTAAGGTTAAGGCACTTATGAACGGTAGATACAACGTATCCTACAACGACATCAACGAGCTGGCATATCCTGTTCTCCGCCACCGTATCAAGCTCACCTTTGAAGCAATATCCGACAGAGTCAGTGCTGACGAAATCGTTGAGCGCATCATCGACGAGCTTATGGTAAAGGCGGGTCTCTCTGCTCCCAAGGAAAAGGCTGCTGCCACAACTGAGGAGCCCAAGAAGAAGGGACTGTTCGGTAAAAAGGGCTAATGCCCGACCCCTGAGGGTCAAAACCTCTAATAGAAAGGAATATAAACAGTGAAAGGTTCGTACTTAAACGACGAATTCTTCAGTCGTTTGGAAACTTTGTCGCTGGAGCTTCGGGCGGATCTGGCAGGATTTTTCGGCGGTAAGCACCTTGTAAAGACCTACGGTCAGACGGTGGAATTTGCCGATTATCGCGAGTATACGCTGGGTGACGATATCCGTCGTATCGACTGGAATCTTTACAGCCGCTTTGAGAAGTTCTTTTTAAAGCTGTTCACCGACGAGCGTCAGATGCACACGCAGATTTTTATAGATTGCTCGGCGTCTATGGGTAAGGATAATCCTCAAAAGGCATCCTACACCGTGGCTACCGCCGCTGCGCTCGGATATCTCTCGGTACATAATATGGACAAAGTGTCCTATAAATTGATTATAGGCGACAAGGTAGAGGATCCCTACGGAACAATCGTAGGCAAGCGCTCATTCTTCCGTGCTGTATCAGGACTCGAAGAGCTCACCTTTGACGGTGAGAGCGATATTTCCTCTGCTGTTGTCGGTTGTGAAAATACAGGAAACAACGACGGCCTTACGGTCATCATCTCCGACTTCTTCACTGACAGCGACTGGCGTCGCGCAGTGGATTACCTCGTGTATAAGAAGAGACAGGTGCTCCTCATTCAGGTGCTTACACCCGATGAGCTTGACCCCTCGTACACGGGACGTGTCAATCTCATTGACTCCGAGTCGGAGGACATTTCGGATATCAAAAATATGAGGATCAATATTGATTACAGCTCACAGCTCGCCTACAAGATGGCGATGGATGAGATTTATAATGATCTTCATACGTTCTGTGCATCCCGCGGTGCCACCTTTGTTTCCGTGCCCACCGATCAACCGATCGAAAAGGTATTGTTCAAAGAATTGCTGAAGGTAGGAATCGTAGAATGAGTTGGCTAACCCCATTAGGATTTTTGGGCTTTATCGGTTTGCTGATTCTTCTTCTGATTTACATTCTCAAGCCCAATTTTCAGAACAAGTTTATTTCCAGTACCTTTGTCTGGAAGCTCAGTCTGAAATTCAAAAAGAAGAGAATCCCAATCAGCAAGCTTCGTAATATTCTTCTTATAATCTGCCAGATTCTCGTCGTGTGCACCTGCGCGTTTATTCTCGCGCAACCTTTCATCGACGGTGAGGACGAAAAGGCGGCACAGGAAAAAATTATCGTTATCGATGCATCTGCCGGAATGCAATCGGAGCTTGAGGGCGAAACACGCTTTGAGCGTGCGGTAACAGAGGCTAAGACTCTGGCAAACGATGCGATGAATGCGGGCGGCTCCGTTTCCGTCATTCTGGCGGCAAGAGAGTCGAGCTTCGTCGTTCAGCGCCTTGACGCATCATCCCGTGCTGAGGTCATGTCGGGACTCGATTCACTTGTCGACCCGAGTGACACAAAGTGCACGTGGGGTAACGTAGATATTGACGGTGCTATGCTCCTTGCAGAGTCGGTCCTTGAGCTTAACGCAAAGGCAGAGGTGGTGCTTTTTACGGGCACAAGCTATATTGACGACGGCAAGGTCACAGTACGCGACGTTTCCGACCCTGAGGAAAGAAACGTATCTATCCTTGATGTCCGCGCTGTCATGGATGAAAACTACTACCGTATCGAGCTTGATATGGCATCCTACGGCAATAACTACTCCGGTATGGTATACGTAGAGGTTAAGGGCGCGTACGGAACCTACGGAACGGGTGATTCATCCGAAAGCTTCAACGGTGGCACCCTTTCATTCTCATACGGTGTTGACCTCATCGACGGTGAGCGCACCAAGTACCGCTTCGGCGCAAAGGATGCACACGATATCACCGACCTCAAAATTTATGCATATGACAGCATCCGCTGTTATATCGACCCCGCGAGCGAGGGACAGATAGACACTATCTTCACCGACAACACGTACACCCTCTTCGGCGGAACACCCGAGGAGCTTAAAATTCAGTATTACAGTACCATGAGCAACAATTTCGTCAGCGGTATGCTTCACGGTCTGCGCGATATGCTTCGCTCGGATTGGGATATCGAAATAGACGAGATTAAGGACTCGTGGGAAAACATCAACAGCGGAATGGGTAAGGAAGAAAATATAGAGATTGAAGGATACGATATCTATATCTTCGAGCACCACGTTCCGAAAAAGCTGCCGACCGACGGTCTTGTTATATTGCTTAACCCGGACGCCGTTCCGAAGGGCACAGACTTTATGCTCGGCAACACCATTAATATTGCGGGCAGCGGAGTTACGCTCTCGGCAGGCGAGACACATCCCATAATGGACTATGTCAACGCTGAGAATATCACCGTTTCCCGCTACACAAAGATTACCTCTTACGACAGCGGATACACACCTCTTCTGTTTATCGATAACTCACCCGTTGTTCTTGCAAAGAACCAGCCGGATGCAAAAATGCTTGTCGTAAGCTTCAACTTCCATTACTCAAACTTCCCGATAATCCCCGAGTATCCCACGTTTTTGTACAATGTTCTGAATTATTTCATGCCCACCACCTTTGATAAGGATGTATATCAGCTTTATGATAAGGTGACGCTGAATTCCAGAAGCGAGAATCTCACGGTTTCAGGTCCCGCATTTGAGGACACCCTGGAATTCAATGAGTTCCCGGCAGAAATTCACGTCGATGCTCCCGGTACCTATACCGTCACCCAGATTCCTATTTCGGGAGTCCAGGTGGAGGAACATTTCACGGTTGTCATTCCAGAGGAACAGTGCAACATCACCCGCGAGGAGGATACGCTTACAAATCCCTATTACCCACCCGTTGTAGAGGAAGTGGATTTGGATCTGGTATTCTACTTTGCGATTGCTCTTGTAGCGCTGCTATTCTGTGAATGGTGGCTGAAATCCCGTGATAATTAGGAAGGAGAACGAAGATGACGAACTTTAAAATTGTGTTTGATTATCCGTGGCTTCTCCTTTTGCTCATCCCCGCGCTCTTCTTCTCGCTGTTCCCCTATTTCCGCAGCCCGAAGAAGTACCGCCGCACGAGAAACCGCATTACCTCTGTCGTACTCCATACGACCGCACTGGTGCTCAGCATCCTTGTTTTGTGCGGAATAACCGTTCAGTACGACGTTCCCAACACAGAGACCGAGGTTATTCTTCTCGTTGATAAGTCAGACTCCAACGAGAAATCAGACGATCTCAAGGACTCGTTTGTTTCCGACGTTCTCGGAAGCGTGCGCTCCAGCTTTAAAATCGGCGTTGTAACCTTTGGTTACGACCAGGTATACGCGGCAGAGCTCACAACCGATGCGCGCAAGGCGTATCAGGACTACCTGCGCGCACCTTCACCCGACGGAAGCGCAACCGATTTTGCGTCGGCGCTCGAATATGCAACAGACCTGATTACAAAACCCGAATCCGCACGCATAGTGCTTCTCTCCGACGGTGTTGAAACCGACGGAAACGTGAAGAGCGTAATTCGTTCTATCGCCGCTAAGGGTATCAAGGTGGACACCGTTCACTTCCCCGATGAGCAGGAGAATGACGTGCAGATTATGGCGGTTAAATACCCCGAAACAACTATCCGCCACGGTGAAAGTTTTGACCTTTCGCTTGACATTGAAAGCACGTACGAGGGCGAGGCAATCCTCACCATGTACGACGATGCAACCCAGATAGGTGAGTCGGTACATATTCGACTTGCTAAGGGCTCTCAGTCGGTGAAGCTTGAAGCTATACTTCCGATTCCGGGTCTTCACAAGCTCACGTTTGAAATCGAGAGCCCGACCGACACGGAAGCACGCAACAACGTTTACAACTCACATCTTTATATCGAAACCTTTGATAAGCTCCTTGTGCTCGAAAGCATCGATGGAGAGTCGGAAAGCCTTAGAGGTATTCTCAGCGGTAAAAAGATTACTGTGGTTAACACCGCGGATGTCGATAAAATGCCCAAGACTCTCGATGACCTGCGCGACTTTGATGAAATCATCATGGTCAACGTTGCAAACTCGGATCTTCCCGTAGGCTTCGACACAATTCTTTACCGATACGTTAAAGAGGTTGGCGGTGGTCTGTTTACCGTCTGCGGAAACGAGGACGACGGCAACCCCAACGATGCACTCTTTGAGGCAAACGCCTTTACAGAGGACGACATGGGCGGCACTCTCTATCAGGAGCTGCTCCCTGTTGAAATCATCACCTATACTCCCCCCGTTGCCGTTGTAATTGTTATCGATACATCGGGCTCAATGGGTGGCACCGAGGACTCCGGCACCGCTTACGAAAAGAGTAAGCTTTATGCGGCACAGCAGGGTGCTGAGGCATGCCTTGATGCCCTGACCGAGCGCGACTGGGTTGGTATTATGACCTTCTCGGGCACAGCACAGGAGGACCTTGAGCTCACACCCCGTGTTCAGCGTGACAAGATTCTCGCGGCGATTGACGGTCTGCCAAGAGACGGTGGTGACACCATCTTTACAGATGCGCTCAACCAGGCGGGTAACGCGCTGATTGCTCTTTCCTCTGTTGAGAGAAGACATATCATCCTCGTTACCGACGGTGCTCCCGGAGATTCCGAGGAGGAATACGGCGCGGCAATGAAGAGAAATGCCGATCTTGGCATCACGATGTCCATCGTCGGTATTGAAGCAGGCGGCGGTCAGGCGGCAATGGAGCGCGCACTTGTAAAGTATGCGGGCGTTTCCGCCGATCACTTCCATAACGTAACAGACGTTACCGCTACCGCGACCGTCATGCGTGAGGACCTTGAGGTTCCCGAGATCAAGGCGGTCAACTACGAGACCTTCACCCCGACCATCAAGACCTATAACAGCGTCGTTGACGGTATCAAGGAATCCGAGATGCCTACTCTCGACGGCTTCTACGGTACCAAGCTCAAAGACGGTGCCGAGGCGGTGCTTATGGGTGAATACGTCCCTATTTACGCTCAGTGGAAATTTGGAAAGGGCTCTGTCGGTAGCTTCCTATGCGACCTTAACGGCACGTGGTCCGCTGACTTTATTTCCAACGAGACGGGTAAGCAGCTCATCGTAAATATGGTTGAGGCGCTCTACCCTACCGAAAGCATCCAAATTCCTGACATACGTCTCACACTCAAGGAGCAGAATTACACCTCTGAGATGAACATCTTTGCAGATGCAAAAGAGGGAGACAGTGTTACGGTCGAGATTATCTCGCGCTTTAACGATACCATTCCCACTCAGACTCTTTATCCCTCCGAGAGCGAGGAATTCGGTAAGATTGCCTTTACAATTACCGAGCCCGGCGTATATGAAATCAAGGTTACCAAGTACGATGCGGATGGCAACGCACTCGCAACGCACAGCATCTACAAATCATTCTCCTACTCCAAGGAGTACAATATTATTCACAGCACAGACGATTATGCCACCGTCCTTGCGGACATTTCCGAGGCGGGCGAGGGCTTCGTGCTGACTGAGCCCTACGAGGTGTTCGAGAACGTATTGAAGTTCTTGCACAAGATAATTGATCCTCGTATCGTATTCATTATTATTGCGCTCGTCGCGTTCCTTGCGGACATCGCAGTGCGCAAATTCAAATTCAAGTGGCCTCACGAGATAATTCGAAGTATTCGCGAGAAAATGGCCGCAAAGAAATAAGTCTTTAAAAAGACGGTGACCCCTCGGTCCCGAGCGGTCGAGGGGTACTCCCCAAGCTGTAATTTAAACTCCTCATAGTCCAAGGAGGACATAATGAAAAAAACACGTTTACTGCTATTACTGATATGTGCGGTAATCACGTGTGCTATCAGCATCGTGATGTTCACCGCATGTGGTTCAGGACTTGATAAGCCGGACGTGATCCGTCTCGATATGGATACGCAGACGATAAGCTGGGATAAAATTCCCGGCGCTATCGGTTACAGCGTTACAATCGGAGATAAGGAAAAGGTTACTAAAACCAACTCATATTCACTCGTTTCGCTTGAGCCGGGTGACTATGTAATCAAGATAAAGGCGCTCGGTGACGGTGATACAGCCACTGACTCTGAGGTTATTACCTACGAGTACACGCGCGAATATGAAACCGGTCTTATCTACAAGCTAATCAACAATAATAAGGAATATCAGCTGACTGCTGTCGGCGCCGCCTCAGGCGACGTCGTCATGGAGGATACGTACCGCGGAAAGCCGGTCACCTCGATCGCTCCCTCAGCTCTTGCAAACAACGGCAAGATAACCTCCTTTACAGTCGGCAAAAATATCAAATCCATTCCCAAAAAAGCCTTTTACAACTGTAACGCTCTTGTAAGTGTCACAATTCCGAACACGGTAACGAGCATCGCGGAAAATGCTTTCCAGAGCTGCCGTGCACTGACGTCGGTTGTGCTCCCCGAAAGCATTACGGTGATTAATGACTTTACGTTCTCTTACTGTCGCGCGCTCGAAAGCGTTACGTTCAGCAGTGCAACAACAAGGATTGGCGACTACGCATTCTCCGACTGCTCGGCTCTCAAAAAGATAGAGATTCCCGACACGGTTACATACGTAGGTGACTATGCATTCTCCGATTGCAGTGCCGTAGAATCCTTGAAAATCGGCTCACGCGTTGAGACAATCGGCGAATATGCCTTTTACTCCCTCAAGCTTATAAATTCCGTTACACTTCCCGACACGCTGACAAGCCTCGGCAACAGTGCTTTTGAGGAATGTAAGCTTATTGAGTCAATCAATATTCCCTCTCCCGTTACGAGCATAGGTGCGCGCACATTTGCATTTTGCGAGGCGCTCGCTACCGTCACCATAGGTGATAACGTAGAGTCAATAGGCAAGAACGCTTTTCTTGACACAAAGTACCTTAAAGACTACGCCGATCCTATCGTTTACGTAGGTAATTGGATAGTCGCTTGTACCGACCCCACGGTTTGTGAAAATCAGGACCTTACTCCGAAAATCAAGAGCGGCACCGTCGGTGTTGCCGACTATGCCTTTGACGGAATTGGAAAGTTTACGTCCATCACTCTCAACGACGTTAAATACATAGGAAAGTACGCATTCAGCAGATGCACCAACCTGATGTCAGTAAGACTCGGCAAGCCCTGTCTCACGATTGATACCGCGGCATTCGCATCCTGCACTCAGCTGATTGATGCATACGTATCCACAACGTCTATTCGTACCATTGGTGATTTTGCATTCCAGAGCTGTAATAAGCTCAAAAAAATCGACCTTCCCGACACGGTAGAAATGGTCGGCACACGTGCATTCTACGACACCAGCCTCTCTGCGGCAGTTGACGGTGTAGTTTACGCTGACAACTGGGCAGTCGGTGTGTCGGCTACCGGTGTCAGCGAAATAACGATTCGTGACGGCACAGTAGGTATTGCAAAATATGCATTTATGAACAACTCACAGATCGGCACGGTTAAGTTCCCCGATAGCTTAAAGGTAATCGGCAAGGGTGCTTTCCTTAAGTGCTCTGTGATTTACATCTACGAGATGCCCCCCGCACTTGAACGCATCGAGGATTACGCATTCTACGGCTGTAACTCGGGTATGTTCGGCGCAGGCTACCACCTCGTTCTTCCCAACACTCTCGAATACATCGGAAGATCGGCATTCTATATGTCGAGCGTTATGGGTCTTGAAATCCCCTCATCCTGCAAGTATATCGGCGACTATGCATTCTACGGTTGCAGCTATCTTGGCAGCGAGGTTGAATTCTATATCCCCCCCGAGGAGGGCGAGGAGCCCTCTGATGAGGAAATACAGACCGAGCTTGTCCGTTTCTACGTTACGATTAACGACGGTGTCGAATACATCGGCAGCCGCGCGTTTTTCGCATCGGGCATTATCGACCTCGAAATTCCCGACAGCGTAACCGAGCTTGGTATCCGTTCATTCTACTACTGCGGAATGCTGGAAACGGTTAAGATCGGCACAGGCCTTACGCATATCCCCGACTTCACATTCTACGGCTGTGAAAGACTCACGGACGTTAAGCTCGCGAGAAACACGGTTTCGATCGGCAAGCACGCATTCAGAAACTGCAAGGCACTCGTAAGCGTTAACCTTGGCAATGCGCTTGAGGTTATTGATACCGCCGCCTTTATGGGCTGCGAATCACTTACGAACCTTGTTCTTCCCTCTACCGTTACAACGCTTGGCGATTACGCGCTGCGCGGTATGAAGGCAGACGGCTCCGTTGTTCTTCACGAAGGTATCGTTGACGTCGGACAGCACGCTGTCTACGGCAACAACGGTCTCACCATCTATATGGAGGGTGACATAAGCTCCACCGAGTTCTGGACCGGCTGGAATTCATTCTGGCGCCCCGTAATTTACGGCTGTACCTTGTCGGCAGACAAGAGCTACGTCGTATCCTTTGTCAAGGATAAGGACACCATCAGCAACGCTAACGCTGTGGGCGGCATCAGTGCACCCGAGCGCGAGGGCTTCACGTTCCGCGGCTGGGCTACCGAAGAAGACGGTGAGGTCGTTTACTTCGCCGCTGAGGTTGCATCCGCACCCGACGGCACAACGCTCTACTCAATATGGGACACAGTGAGGTTTTAACACACAATGAATCATACAACAAAGAGAATTATCGTCGCTGTGGTTCTCGCCATCCTCTGCCTTGTCCTGGTCTCCTGCGGCGGTGTCGATAGCATCTACTTCGACAAAAAGCCACGTACAACCTACGTTCAGGGACAGGATATCGTACTGGATGATGCTACTCTCCTCGCCCTCAAGGGTGACGAGAGTCAGCCCGTGAACGTCTCGGAGGTGGAAATCTCCGGGTATGACGCAAACGTGCTCGGCACGCAGGAGGTTACGTTCACCTACAAGAACCAAAGCGTTTCACTGACCGTTAAGGTCATCCCCCGTATTTCAGTTGAGGGTGCAACGACAAGCTACTTTATTCGCGACACCTTTGACAAAACCAAGGGCCGCATCAAGGTTGCCGACGATGAGGGGAAAATCACGACGGTTAATATGAGCGATGACGCCGTTACCATTGAGGGCTTTGATTCCTCTATGGCAGGCAAGGGCAAGTCGGTCACGGTTAAATACGGCGATTACAGCGGTACGTTCACCGTTGATGTCTACAACCCCGAGACCGTTGAGCTCAGCTCAAAGCCCAAGAAAATTTCATATTACAGCCATGAAACCGTATTCTCTACTTCCGGTGCGTACTTCACGGTTACAGCCGAGGGCGGTGCATTCAGCCGCATGGTAGAGCTTACATCCGATATGATCAAGGGCTTCAATCCCTCAGAGGCTACCATTGAGAACCTTGATTCTGCGATGAAGCAGATCGTTACAATCTTTTACCTCGATCACGAGGAGCCCTTTGAGATTTCGGTTCGTTACAGCGGTATTTCCTTAATGCGTATGCGCGGCGAGGAGCTCAAGGACGTTGCCCCGGAGGCGGCAACAAAGGAACAGGGCGAGGCGGCAATCTTCGCTATGGGCAAGTATGCCGAGCTCTCCGAGGCTGAGCGTGAAGAGGTTGACGAGGAAATCGTCAACAAGCTTATTTCAATTGCCGTTACTTACGGTAGCACTGCATTTGAGAGCGCTCTTGACACCTTCTCCGAAACGTTTGAATTGCGCTCGGAATACGACAAGGAAGCCAAGCGCTACGTTGCAGGCTTCACCCTTACGGCAAAAGCATACGAAACCGTTGTTACCGACCTTGAACGCTTGAAGGTTATCACCGAGCCGTTTATAACCCTTGCAGATTCTCTGCGCGTTATTAAGGATGACTTCCACGACGTCAAGATTGGTGATAAGACGGTTGATGAACTGCTTGGCAAAATTTATGAAACCGATTCCTACAACGAGGTTATCGACATTCTTGAACTTATGGTCGAGCTCCATGAAACTCTCGACGTCGTCCCGGATGACTGGACGGTTGAGATGCTCCCCGACTACAAGGATGACATAATTGCGGCAGTAGTTTGCGCTTCATCAAGCGATTTCGGTGCTTTCACCGGTCACGATGCAATCTACTCAATCGTTTCATCCTGGCGCGGTGAGAAGGACGATTACTTCGACATTATATACGCCTACTATCTCGAATACGAGCGCGACTCGCTCGTTGATACACTCTGGCAGAAGGTTATGCTGCCCGGAAAGCTTCAACAGCTTTACAACCTGATAAGCTATGCACTCAGTGCAACGCAGAATTTGAAGGTTGGTGTTGATACCACGGCGTTTATGTACTACTACCGTGAGGCATACACTCTCGCAAAAGAAATCAGAGAGAGTGACAACCAGCTCCACGTAGATATCTATAAGTACGTTAATTTCGACGTTCTTATTAACAATTATCTTTTCATAGGCAGTGCAGAGGGCGTAAACAGAATTGCATACGTTTACCACACGTCATCTCTGCTTGACAACCCCTCTTACGACGCACTCCTTGAAAAATATCTCGAACTGCTTGATGCATCACTTTATGAGGACTTCTCATTTGCAAGCGAGCAATCCCTTACTCTTGCGAACGAAATTCTCACAATTTATATGGATTTCACCCCTGCGGAGCGCTTTGCTTTCCTTTGCTCTCTGTACTGTGATTATCGTTTCAGCATCACAGACGATCTGGCACTCGGCCACGATATAAACGAGGACGGCGAGATTGTCTCTTACAGCTACTTTGTCAGCCTGATACTCAAAGTATACCGCGAAAATCTGTCGGATGACGCGTTTGACGTTTTCGCAAGGCTGCTTGAAGCTACCGAAATGTATGCACTTCGCAACCACAACCCAAAGCACTTTGATGGATTTACGGACGATAAGGACGTTGTTCACAAGGGCTTTGCAGAGACGATGGAGGAAATCATCGGCAAGATGAATTCTCTGAGCGATGACGAGAAGGCTATTATAGCCGTTCTTTACGACAAGCTCTTCGTGCTTTACAGCGAATGCAGTGCACCTACAACCCCTGAGCTCACCGATGAGGAAAAAGCCAAATTCGACGAGCTTAAAGCGGCTATTGAGGTATTTTTCGACCTGTACACCTACGCAGACAGCGAAGAGGTTGCAAGCCCCGACAAGGGCAGATACTTTATTCTTGCCTTTGCCGCTTACGAAAGAGCTAAGGTTCTCGCAGGCGAGATTGTCGCTGCGGGCGATGACGTTCTTCATACCTACCTCTACGTTCCCTACACCTTTAACCGCTTCTTTGAGCTGGAAGACGGCACAACCACCGTTGATCGCACGTTTGATCATATGATAGATGAAATGGGCGGTATGTTCTACCTCTTGATGCTCAATATGGAAGCTGCGACAGGTCCTGAGGATGATCCTGCGGTTTACAACGCATTCTACATTTACTACGTTTCCGGTATGGGCAAGTTCCTTGAAGAGGTTTACGACATTATGATGGCAGAGTATAACGGTACAACCGACGAGCTCGCCGTTGAGGACGTTATTGCAAGCCTTGTTGCATACAGCAAGCTTGAAGAGGACCCCATTTTCGGTATGTATATGCTTTCAGCTACCCCCACATATTTTGCAGGAGTAGTTCACAGTCTTTCAACCTTGTTTGACGAGGCAACAATGACGGTTATCGACGCAATGATTTATGCACACGAGTGCTATGCAGCATATGTTATAAGCCTCGAGGATGAGGTAGCAAGGCAGAGCTTTGTAGACGCTATCGACGCTCTTAACAAGGCTTACGACGCACTTGAAGATAAATCCGCATTCGACGAGAGCTTTACAGAGGTTTATAGCTCCTGCATCGACAAGTTCAACAACCTTCCCGAGGAAAACGGTGAGGGTGAAGACAATGGCGAGGGCGGTACAACCGTAAACCCCACACCCGATAGCGGCGACGAGTCCGTCGAGTAAAACAAGGTCTGCTCTGACAAAAAGTCAGGCAATTTCCAAAAAAAGGGTGACCCGTGTGAGATTTTCGCAGCTTTTACGCCCCTAAAGAACAAAAGCCGCAAAGGCCTCGCAAGGGCATGAAAACAAAAAAGAGGACAAATCGGTGAAGCCGAGATGTCCTCTTTTTATTTTACTTTTTTTGCGAATAAATAATAATTCCCCTGCTACAAAATTCGGCATACCACGGCTAAGCAACTCACTTTTTATGTGTTGTGTTCGTTGTAAGCAAAACAGAAAGCTTCGTGCCCCCGATGACTTAACCGTCACACAAATCTTGCAAGTCGGAGTTTGCCTGCTTTTTATAATTTAATAAAATTGCACCGTCGAGCTCCTCACGTCTCACAAGCCGAAACCGAGAGATATCGCCGCCCATAAAGAGTGGCTTTGAATCTGTATCTGCAACCACGGGTGCTCTGACCAGCGAAAGCTCATCCACACAATCGGCACACAGAAAATGACCGTTAACAATACTACCGCCCTCAAGAAGGTAAAATTTAGGTGCAAGGTGCTCACCTATTTTAGAAAGCGCCAACTCAACGTCGATTGTATCATCTCCGGCAATAACGTACGGTATTCCAATCTCGCACAGATACGCAAGATACCGTCCGTCAACGGCATTTGTCAAAACCTCAATCACCTCTGCCCTGTCATAACCGGGGTCGCAATCCTCAATATACGGGGATTTCCAACCCAATTTGCCACGTGGGTCAAAGGCAATCGCGTAATATCCGCTCTGTATATCACCCCAGAAATCGGCAAATCGCCCGTTTTCGCGTGACACGGGGTTATACTTAGAGAGATCGGGATACCAACCGTGCGTGAAGCTCTCCTCCATAGTCACGCGCCCGCAAATGAATCCACCGGAGCCCTGCGACTTGTATTTTCTGTTCACCTCATAGTACACATCGC
Organism: Eubacteriales bacterium; assembly: GCA_045605175.1. Taxonomy (GTDB): domain Bacteria; phylum Bacillota; class Clostridia; order Oscillospirales; family CAG-272; genus UBA1740. The sequence goes on from JAZUPL010000053.1 coordinate 43,733, forward strand.
ACGCTCTCTCGCACTCCTCCGAGCTCAAAAAATCACCCGTAACCTTGTCGTCGAGCGATGTTACCATATGACAAATAATATAGGGTCTGCTCATTTCTTTTTCCTTTGCTTCGCTGTATTAATTAAAGATGTTTTGGCAAAATTTATCTGTCTCTTCTCTGCTTTTAAAGATAAAGATATTTTTATCGCTGTACCTTTCAAGCAGCGAAAGCACACGCGGCCGTTGCTCTACATTGAATTTTTCAACAAATTCAACAAATTCAGTGTCCTTATCCGTCTCAATCCACGGCATATCACTTCTCGGCTTTCCGCGTCGCTCCCTGATTCCGTCAAGGCAAACCTCAAGCGGATAATCGAGAAAGATCACCGTATCGCACGCCGCCATTCGAAGCTCCATTGTAGAGCCGTAATTGCCGTCAATGATCCACTCGTCTTTTTCGAGCACGGCAGACAAGCGTTCGAGGAACACGTTCTTTTCTACCGTGGTTTTGTCAGAGTTCCAATACATCATATCGAGGTGATACAGCGGAATGCCTGTCTTATTATGTAACGCCCGAGAAACCGTGCTTTTGCCGCTTCCGGGACAGCCGATGACTATAACTTTTTTCATCACAATTTACTCTCAATAAATCTGATTTTTTCGGCATCCTTTTTCTGGCGTACGTTCACACGGTAGCCGTCTTTGCTTGATTGTCTATACACAGCAAGATACTGTTCGAGTGACAACAACAGGAAACGAACGCCGTCCTCTTCGCGCATCTCTATATCTTCTGTGCTGATGCCTGCGAAAGATTCGAGATCCTCAATATCGGCATAGGAATACACCACGCCGTCACGCACAAATGTATGCTCATGCTCATCTACAAGAACGTATCCCTGCGCTTCCAAAAGCGCCTTAAATCCATGCCATCGTTCGGTGATAAATACACGCGGAACAAGAACATCGATGTCATCCACACCGAGAGCGTCGTCTGTCAGATACTCCAAGCCGAGCGAGCCGTACAGCAGAGGAACAATGCCAAGATTGTCCGACAGAAAACGAGCATTCTCAAGAAACAGATTGAATTTGTTTGTACTCATTTTCGGCAGTAAACCTCAATCGAATTAGATGCAAACTCGGCAGTGCCCTCGCCGTACTTATCGATGTTCTTCTTGAATCGCTCGTCTGTAACGTACATTTTGCCAAGCCCTGCGAGAATCTCGTCGGTGCAAGTGTAGTAGTTGGCTGTTATGTGTGCCTGAAGCTTGGCAACAAGTGCCTGTGATTCGTTAGAACCAGCACCTGCGCCACTCTGCTTGCAGGCTGCGAACTCGGCAAAGATAGCCATCAAGCCATCGTTTGCATCAGCCCACTTCTCTTTTGTATAGTGCTTTGTTCTTTCTTCGTGCTCACGGTACGATGAGGTATCTCCCCAGCGGTCGCAGGCTTCTTTTTCATAATTCTTATTCATCTTAAAGACCTTTATAGTATCTCTCAATCAAAGCTGCCATCATCTTACGACGCTCAAGCAAGAATGCATCATAAGAAGATACATCCATTGTATCAATATTGTTCGGAATACAGTTCTCCGCAAGGTTACTTGCAAGAAGATCAGCATCCGAGATGTTACCGAGAACAATCTCTTTGGTTTCGCACTGTTGCCTTGCTCTCGTGAAATATACACAGGGAGCATCATCACTTATTGCCTTATTTACCTGAGTATCAAGATAGATGTAGTTGGCAACCTGATTGTATTTGGTTTTATTATCAACGCCGTTGCTCTTGAGATACGCACGTGGAAAAATATGATGAACATCACCTGATATTGTAATAAGATCCGATATCTTCGTGCCATTCATAAGCATAGAATTACAATTCAAATTAATCTGTGCCGCAATGAACGTATTGAAAGCTGGGCTATTAACAGATGATGTTTCAAGGTTCTGAGGAAGCGTAATCGTCCAGAAGGTATCCGAAAGAGAGGAGGCTTCAATATCGGCAAGGAAGTTTAAGAATCCCTTTTCAGCTATGCTACGCATATCTCTATCCATAACTGTTTCAGGCGAACCGATATAACGAGATGTGAGCGTTGACATAACGAACCACTTTTGAACATAACGCTTAATCTGTGCGTTAGGAATCGTGGGATCGTCGAGCAACATCAAATAGAGAGTATATGCAAAATCAAGAGTCATTGCGGAGTTCAAGAGCTTATTGGAAATGAATCCTGCGCCCTTGATTGCCATAATAAACTGATCAAAGTTATATTCGTTGATAAAGTTCTGAATTCCCTTTTCGAGTTTTTGATAGGAACTATCAACTATATCGTCACGATACTCTTTCGTTTCGAAATCTCTACCAGAAAGAAGGCTAACAAGGTCTGCAAGCTTTCCTCTGCGGAACTGATGCATGAAAGAAACACGGAGCATATCGCCGTAATCGGGATCGTATATGTCATCGTAGTCCTTTGCTAGCCACTTAATCTTATCTGCGTAAGGAGAGGCTTGGAACTCTTTATCGTGTGTCATATGCGAATAGAATTCGGGCTTAGCTGCAAGATGGCAGAAATAGTCCACCGTCTTTCTAAGCATATTACCGCCATGCTCAATGTCTGCTGCCATCTTCGACATTACGAAGTCAGATTGGCTAAGAGCAGTTCCTTTGGAATTGATACGAATAAATATCTCGGTTACCTCGTCAATATCAAGCGAATGATCCAGCTCTATAACACCGATTTGGCGATTGGCAATTCCTTTAAGCTCGTTAACCGCTTTGTTGACTTCGTTAGGTTTTACACCTTCGTTTGCCTCGCAATATGTAATAGCAAAATCAAAGGGATCAAAATTACTATCGAACACCACAGATATATCGGGAATCCATTTCTTGTCCTTCAAATGAGAAGCATCCTGAACTGCAAAACGCTTAGAAGCATCCGTTGCAAGAGGATTAAATGCAATCTTAATTCTATCAAGATTAAAATCTTCGTCAAGAACCTCTCTACCTGCAATCGCAGCCATCAGTGCAGTTACGCGCTGCTGGCCATCAATCAGGACCTTTTTGCCATTCGCTTTGCCACCGTCCTTCGTCTGAACATCGGGATTTTTCCAAGTGATAATATATCCCGTAGGATATCCGTTATATAAAGAGTCAATCAAATCTCTTACCTGACTTCTTTTCCAAACAAACGGACGCTGTATTTCAGGTATGACAAAGTCCTCAGCTTCAATCAAGCCAAGTATTGCGCTTATTGAATATTGCATTAGAGTAAATTTCTCGCCTGTCATAAATTTATCCTCTTACTTCAATTATTTTCTTTAATATTTCTTCATCAGCCGGGCAGAACTCATAGCTCGGGATCTCACTTGGCGTGATCCATTGAATGTCGTTGTGCTCCAACTTCTGCGGTTCACCCTCGGCTATCGTTGCATTAAACAAAGTCAAATGCACCATCAAGTCGGGATATTCGTGTATGACATCCATGAACACATCACCGACAGATAGCGTTACGGCAAGTTCCTCTCTGCACTCCCTGATAAGTGCTTGTTCTTTTGTTTCGCCTGACTCAACCTTACCACCAACGAACTCCCATAAGAGACCTCTAGCCTTATGTGCCGGGCGTTGGCAAATCATAAATTTATCTTTATCCCATATAAGAGCTGCTACGACCTCAGTCATATTAATCATCTTCAACCTTTCTTAATCTGAATCTATATTCTTTTCTAATATAACCGTTCTCGTCTTCCTGATCCTCATAAGTATAACTATCGAGCTCAAATATTCCTTGGTAGTAATACTCCTTAGAAGAAAACTTGGTCAAAAGATGAATGGTTTTCCCAAAGCGTTTTGCATTAATTATCTCCCTATTACCTTTGGTAAGCGTTTGATCTCCGCGTTTTCCTTCGCCAGAATACATATAATCTCCATTATGCATCCATCCATCGTGGTAAACAAACGATTCTTGTTTCTTTGAAACTACAGAAATCAACACAACTCTTGTTTCAGTCGGATTGATGCCTTTCCCGAAAGGATATATACTAATCCCAAACATATTTTCTATCTGCTGATAAGTATACGATGGAATCGGTCCAGGTTTAGGCAAACTAGGTTCAGGACCGGGAGGCGGCGGAGGCGGAGGTGGTGCGAATTTTTCATATATTCGAATTATCTTGTATGTCAGAGGAACATTTGGTAATTTGAAAACATCTCCTACACACAGTCCAATCATTGCGCATTGCATTGGTCGAAGCGTTACATTGATTTCAAAAGAAGTTTCTCTGTTTTGTTCAACAATGAAAGCATCTAATTTGCAACCATCTATCACAGAGTCGTATTCTCTACACATATTGAGCACTCCTTGTTATTTAGTCAACCCAAAATCATACTGCAAGTAATCCGGCAACTCCTTCTCCATTACGATATCGTAAAGATAGGTCACAACATCCTTGCCTTTTGCTCTATCGAACTTCACCTGTTTGCGAGGATTGGTCATCTTTCCTTTTCCTACATAGATGAACGGCAAAACTATACCGTTTTCATCAGATACCTTACGAATGAACAGATAGGCGTGTTCGCTGTTCTGTTGCTTCTCAACATCCGCTGCAGAAACATTCGCCATACTCTCCCATTGGAACAGCGCAGGCTCGAGGAATTTATCGTTGTAATTCAGTCTATCTTCCTCTGCCAAATCCTTTTTGAGAGATGCAAAAATCACGACTTCTCTGCCATAGTAATATGTACCTACCTGATTGTGCTGAGGATTCTTCAAGAACTTCATTTGCACCTGATCCATGCGGTAGCTCTGCCACAGCTTGAAATCAGTTTCATCGCCGAAGTCGATGAAGTAACGAGTCAAGCCATAGGACAGCAAATCAAGGAGGTATTCCTTGAAATCCTCGTCCATTTCCACGGTAAGTTTAAGCTTGTCCGCTTCCTTGCGTGCATAGCCATTCTCGTAGATGTAGTGGAGCGCGTGCTCTGTTTCCTCTGATCTGCAACCAACTATATTCTGATTCAAAAGCTGCTTAATTTCAGCAATATCTGTTATTCCCTTTACCAAACAATCGAAAATCAGATACTCGTGCTTTCTTACAAGAGGAAGCTGTGCAGACAGGTAATTTGCAAACAATACTTGTCTTCCCGAGAAGATTGGAAGATTTTCTTCTTCAATTCCACGAAGGAAATTGTAATAAGAGATATTCTTCTTGCCGCCGATTTTGATGCTCATAAATCTGAGTAGATCAGGAGCACAATCGTTGTTTAAGAAGTCCATGTGCTTCGGATAAAACTCCGAATTGATATATTTTTTGAAGTTGAAATAGTCCTGTTTCATATAGGACAGGCTATTAAAGTTTTCATTTTCAATGTAATTGATAATTTCTTCTTTACTAAGGTCATCAACATTGATTTCAACACCGTATTCGCGGAGTCCAAGCGCTTCAAAATCATCACGTACAAGCTGTTGCATCAGCTTCTTTTCAAGGATCAGATTTCTCGAAAGGCTTCCAAGTGCGAATGCGATCTGAACACTTCTCTTGTAGCTGTTACCGATGAAATCAAGAACAGTTACATAGGGCTTGTTATCGTATTTACGAAGACCGCGACCAAGCTGCTGAATGAAGATAGTCGAGGATTCTGTCGGACGGAGGAACAACACCATATTTACGCCGGGGATGTCCACACCTTCATTCAGAATATCAACCGTGAACAGAATTTCAAGATCTGCTTCGTCGCTCTGCAAATCATTATAAGCACGGATACGCTCACCGATGTCGTTTCTGCCGGTCAGATAAGCAGTCTTATAGCGTTCACCCATGGCTTCGCACATCATTCTTGCGTGCGTAACATTACGAGAGAATGCAAGAGCTGTAAGTTTGCCCTGACCTCTGTGTGACTCTATCTGTGCTGATATAAATTCGATATGCTCGTCATTTGCGAGCTGTGCAATCATACGGCGTTCTTCACTCTTGGAAAGTC
>JAZUPL010000054.1:0-40650 GCA_045605175.1 Eubacteriales bacterium
AAGAAAATTAAGGTTGAAAACCACCGGTTTTCTTCATTTTATGGTGTTTTTATTCTATCGCCGTTTCCTCGCTCGCCGTACTTTTGTACGGCTATCGCTCGTCAGCCGACGATTTCTGCTCTAAATCAAGCGAGCCCCTTCCTTATTTTGAAAGCAGGCTTATGTAATACGGAAGCGCCTCCTCAAAGTTTACACCATAGAAACGGTGGTTGGGATCATTCATAGTACACCTCATACATTCGAGGGTGAAGTCAACCGCTATGCGAAGCGACTCAAAGGTGGTAAAGCCACGCATCATTGCGCCGACCGTACTCGAAGCATAGATATCACCCGTACCGTGGAATGCACAGGGAAGGCGGTCGTTGAAATACTTGTAGTATTCGCCACTTTCACTGTCATAGGCATAGACACCTATCTCTTCATCCTTAAAACCTATACCGGTAAGGGCTGCGGTTTTTGCCCCGAGGTCGGTGAGCCGTTTCAGAACGTCGCGAATGTAGTCCTCGTCATAGTCGGGAGTATAAGGAATATCAAGCATAAAGGATGCCTCGGTAAGATTGGGAATAATCAAATCTGCACGAGAGCAGAGTTCTGCCATTTTCTTAGCAAATTCGGGAGTAAACCCCTTATATAAGCAACCATTATCCGCCATAACGGGATCAATTATAACCTTGCCCGAAAAAGCGTCCATAAAGGAATTTACAAGTTCGAGTTGACGAAAAGAACCAAGATAGCCAGTATATATAGCATCAAAATCGATACCAAGTTCACAAAGAGTGTTTTTGATAGGCTCTATCTCATCGGTAAGGTCGCAAAATGTAAACTTGTCAAAGGCTGTATGCGTAGATAATACTGCCGTAGGCAAAACTGCCGCCTCAACCCCTGCACAGGATATGATAGGTAAAGCAACTGTAAGCGAACATTTTCCAACACAGGAAACGTCCTGAATAGTCATAATTCTTTTCATAATAACCTCCCATTGAAAACAACTATGCTATTATTATAAATATTTTTTTACAGTTGTCAATATGCTAATTAAAAAAATCTATTTCCGCACCAAGAGAAGATAGTTTATCGCACAGATTTGCATATCCCCTCATAAGTATTTCTGCTGAATGAATAACGCTCCTTCCTTTTGCATTCAGGGCAAGAATCAGTGCAGCCATTCCTCCACGCAAATCAGGAGCGGTGGCACAAGCGGAATGAATATGCGAGGGGTGAATATGCGCACCCCCGTCAAGTCTTGAATAAGACAGACCAAAGAGAGCAAGTTCCGACAGATACCCAAATCTTGCGGGAAAAACGAGATCACGTACAAAGCCACCTTTGAAGGCGGCAAGAAGCGGAGCGCATATTGGACACAGGTCGGTGGCAAAGCCCGGATATGGGGACGCGGTTATGTCAACTGTTGTTGTCATTTCTCCATAAAAACGTGTACCCGTGTCAAGATTTTCGCATGATGCCCCTGAGGAAATAGCCATGTCGCAAAATGCAGAGAGTTCTTCTATATCATAGCCACAAACAACTATATTTCCACCTGTCATAAGAGATATAACATGATAGGTTGCCGCTTCTATCATATCGCCGTTGAGGACCACCTCTCTTCCCTCTAATTCTCTTCCATAGACTACTATTCTTCTATTCTCTATCTCTATCTTTGCGCCCGTTTTTCGCAGATAATCTACAAGAGTCAGGATATGTGGCTCTATTGCACAACCATCAATTATCGTTTTTTTCTCTATACTGCTCGCCAAAATCAGTGCGTTTACCGTCGCTCCTACGCTTGTCTTCGGGAAAACTATATGGCTGTCTTTTGTATTTTTTAAAAACAGGCTATTCCCTACTCGCTCTGCCCCCATTTCTTCCATAGCATAGATATGCAGGTCAATAGGTCTTGGGGCGAAATTGCACCCACCGTATAAGCCGATATTTGCCCTGCCAAAACGGGCAAGCGTTGCTCCTATTAGGTAGGTTGAGGCTCGAAGCGAGCAGGTGAGTTTCTCGGTAGGCTCGCGATAATTCAGGTTGCTTGTATCGACGATAAGTGTAGTTCCGTCTAATTTCACATCAGCACCAAAACCCTCAAGAAGTTGTATTGCTACCTTGACATCACCGATATTGGGGATATTATGTATTTTTGAAATTCCTTTTGCCGCTATTGAAGAAAAAAGTATGGGGAGTGCTGAATTTTTTGCTCCACTTACGGTCACGCATCCCGAAAGCGGTTTCCCTCCCATAACTACAAAACTGCTCATTTTTTACCTCTCGGTTTTTTTAGCAGTTTATTCTTCTTCTGTGGTTTTTGTTAATATTCTTTCAGATTGTTTAAATATAGAGAAATACACGTTTTTCCTTTCGTCTTTTCTCTCTCTTTTTCGCTTTGTTCATAAAAAAAGAGATGCTACGTTTTACCGTAATATCTCTTTTTGCCTATTCATTCTTCAATAGTTCTAATATATCCAACCGCCAGCCTTACCACATATCCGTAAGTGACCACTCCTTCGGTACCATTTGCTTTTAGGTAGGTGTCATTTAGTCGGTCGGATAGTTTTCTTATCCAACTCTCCTTGTGAGCTTTGGTTACTTCGTTTGATGCCTTTATATCATCAAGAGCCTGTATGCTTAACCGTGCAATTTCGGAAAAATAAAGTTGCTCGTCGGTGGTGTATAGGGCGTTTGCCAAATATTCAAGCATATTCAGATAACCGCTGTACTGTATATAGGCATCCGTAGAATTTATACACACCAAAAATGCCATAAAGTTCGCCTCGTTTTCTCGGCATATTCCCCTCTGGTGGGCGAACTCGTGAGCCGAGGTGAAGGGAAGGTTATAATCCGGATAATCGGTATTGAGGTTAGGCTCGCCTGTCAAAAATCCATATACTCCCGTAATACCTGCATCTGACAGGAAAAAGGAGGACGCAACAGGCTTTATCCTACTGTGGAAATTGGAAAAGAAGGGGTACTTCTCCCGTACTCTATCATAAGCCTCGGTTAGAAGAACACTCATTTTTCCTAAGTCATAGGGCATTTTTGACTCGCCGTCAGAATACTCTATTTGTTCTTCAAGTTCGTTCACCTTTTCACGAAGATATATAAAGGTGTAGTGGAGTTCTTCCTTGCTTATTTCACTCTCCTCCTCTATCCCCATGCTTTTAGAAATAGGCGTGGTGTGATAGCCCACCGCAAGTGTAAGAATATAAGAGGAATAGATTACCGATATAACGCCGATAAGCGAGAATACTATCCTGATACGGCTCACTCTGTCACTACTTCGCCTGAGCATAAGATACACAACAAGTCCAACAACAAATGGGGCAAGGTATATAAGCATTTCAAAAAGCGAAAACGGAAGAATATAGGTAATATATGACAACGCTCCGCGCAATACGGTGGAAATGGTGGAATTTATAAAGTCGGCAAGCGGTGTAACCGCCTTTGCCACAGCGAGAAAAATAGACAGGACAATAAGACTTATAAGTGCAATAAGCGTTGGGGTGGGGATATATTTTTTTATAAAATCCCTGACTTTTTGTAGTGTTTTCAAAATTATCTCCCTGTTAGCAGTTTCTCAAATCCACGACGGGTGACGGTGACAAGAAGCCAAAACAAAAGGACAAGCAAAAGCACGAATAAAATAAAGATAGCGACAATAGAGAGCATAGGGCCTAATTGCATTGCGACAAATACACATACACCTGTGCAAAGCAATACACAAAGCATACCGAGCATAGTCATAATAAACACAGGGAGTGACTGCTTTACCACCTCTTGCTCGTTGGTGTAGGTGAATTTCGGGAATTTAACATTTAGTACAAGTCCCAAAATCGCACCGACAAGCATAGAAATAACAGGCACAACTATCATAAACGGCCAACACACGCCGGGTATAGACAGGGTTATGCCGAGTGCTACCGAAAGAGCGAGGGTAAATGGAGCAGTGACCATTATATGCGGAACAAGTTTTGCATACAGGACTGTCAACGGATCTACCGGAAGGCTTTGCAATATCCAGAAATTCTTGCCTTCCAAAGATATCGTGGAAGCCGAGAAGGCGTTTGACAAGGGGAGCGCCGAGCAAACGGCTATGCCCAAAAGTGCAGAAAAATATCCCGAGTCAATGCCCATCACGGCAGAAAGTTCGGAAAGGACGGGCAAAATTTGTTCCCTGTTTATAAAGAACATTATCCCCAAAACTACTTGAAATATGCTGCCGGCACAACCGTTAAGAAGGTATCCTGATGAGGCAAAGAGTCTGCCTATTTCCTTGCGTGCAAGGGCAGAAAAAGCCGTGCCGGTGGAGATACGAGCCTCGCCCCCAGACGAGGAATAATTGCTTTTAGATGCTGTGATTATTCTGAAATAGAAGCGGGACATCACCGTCGCACCGAGGACGGTTGTGCCAACCGAAATTAGCGCTATTATAATAAGTGGCAGAGGCGAGAACATACACGCCTCACCTATCGGTCGGAAAAATGCAAAGGATGATATCATACCATCGAGCATTTGTGAGGTGTCCTCGGAGGAATTAAACGAACTCTGCATAAGCGGAATATATGCCATAAAGAAAAGAACGAGAAAAGCAACCGAGGAAATTACCGAAACGAGGTTCTTGTGCTTGAAGCGAGAGGCTATAAGGGCTATAATATAGCCAAAAAGTGCAGAAATTACCGTAACGAGCAATATCGCAAGAAGTGCGACAAGAAGAAAGCCGACGGCGTAAAGTGGCGAACCACCGACAACGAGATATGCCACAATAGCAGGAATAAGCAACAAGGCTGCTTCTACAAGATTCATAATCAATACAGCCGCACACCTGGAGATAAGAATATCACTTGGGCGAATTGGCATAGACATCAAAAGTTCGTTGTCCATACACTCAAAGAGGGCTATCTTGGTTTCCATTATCGAGAACATAAAGACGACGGCAGCCGCTATCAAGACGAAGAGCGAGAAGTAAATCCAGTCAAGTTCCATAGGAATAAGCATATAGCCGAGCCCAAAGCCTATCATAAAACTGTATCCCGCAAAAACTACGCCAAGAAGAATATATATAGCAACCGCTGCAATACCGCTTTTACCAGTAAATAACGAGGAAAGTAATCGGCGAAGCCTAATACCAATTAAGTTTTTAAGCATTTTCTTCCCCCTCTAACTCAAGGAACACGCTCTCGAGCGAACTGTCGCCTCTAACGCTATCCATATCGCCGAAGACGACGAGATTGCCGTCCTTTATTATAGCGACGCGATCGCAAAGTTTTTCCGCCACATCGAGCACGTGGGTTGAAAAGAAGATAGATCCACCTTCCCTGCAATGCTCGTGCATAAGTTCCTTGAGGATATGTGCGGCTTTTGGATCAAGTCCGACAAAAGGCTCATCCATAAGTATAAGTTTTGGGCGATGGATAAAAGCGGCTATAACAGCCAATTTTTGCTTCATTCCGTGGGAGTAGGTGGATATGGGCGAGGAGAGTGCCTCGGCAAGTCCGAGCCTATTTGCAAGGGTGGTTATTCTCTCTTCCCTTTCCTTGCCTAAGCCATAAACGTCGGCAACAAAGGAAAGGTATTTTATACCCGTCATAAACTCGTAGAGGTCGGGGTTGTCTGGTATATATGCCATTCTACGCTTGCATTCCATAGGATTTTCGGCAATTGATATGCCGTTAACAAGAATATATCCCTCGTCAGGAGAAAGAATGCCCACGCAGGCTTTAAGCGTGGTGGTTTTTCCTGCTCCGTTATGGCCGATGAAGGCGCAAATCTGCCCAGGCTCAATTTGTAGCGAAAGATTATTTACCGCCGTTTTTGTTCCGTATCGTTTGGTTAAATGCTCGATTTTTAGCATAGTATTCTCCTTTATATTTTTCACTATTTTGTCAAAAAATAAGGTGTTGGTTTAACCTTTTATTATTTCATTTTTTCTTTGTTCATTTCTATTTAAGTATAGCACACTTATTTATAAATGTCAACAATCTCGGAAAAATATTATTCCGATACGGAAATATATTGATAGATTAATAATCTTTCTTTTTTTGTGCAAAACCTCCATAAGTTAAGGTAATATTAGACAAAAAGCACTGGCGGAGTTAACTATTTTATTCTATTTTCTTGACAAAAAGCAATTAGCATTTATAATTAAAATATGCGCACGCATATAAGAAACATTATTGTACCTTACATTGCCTGTTGTTTTAATTTTATTGAATGGAAAGACAATGCTAACTACTGCCACATAGGCAAAAACATCTATACGATATCCCAAAATTGCCTCTGCTCTTTGACAAGGTGGAAATGTATAGCATTGTGATAAACAAGATGAGTTTGTTTTCGAATTTTTTTGGACATATTTGGTTGGTTATACGGCACAGGCACGCCGTGTTTATCAACTGTTGCAAGTGCGGTATTCCCTTACAGGGAATGTTACACGATCTGTCAAAATTTTCGCCCACAGAACTTTTTGAGAGTGTGAAATATTACAACGGTCACCGCTCGCCTATCGGGGTTTGTAGAAGGACCACGGGAATGAGTTATGCCTGGCTGCACCATAAGGGCAGAAACAAGCACCACATAGAATACTGGCTTGACGGTGACTGCGAGGTGCAACCTCCTATGCCCTACAAGTACGCTGTGGAGTGCATCTGCGATAAAATTGCGGCAACGAAGACCTATCTTGGCAAGGAATATACCCCCGACAAACCCCTTGAACATTGGTTGCGTTACGGCAACAAGGTGGCGGGAAACCCTAAGACTATGAAGTTTATTGAAACCGTCTTCCTCGACCTTGCAGCACGGGGGGAAAAATATGTGCTTAACAAGAAGTATCTAAAGGAAACCTTTGATAGAATTATGGGTGAGGAATAAAAACAAGCGAGGACTACCTTTTGGCGTCCTCGCTTTATTAATAATTGAATTTTAGGTTTTTGTTTATATATGTATGTTTTTTAACAGTTTTTTGAATTAAGTTGTTCTAAACCGTTGCTTGAAATTTGCTTTCACTTTAATTCAATAGTGTCGCCCTTTTGGATTATTGCGGTGGAGTAAAAGGCGGTGAGGGCTTCGGTCATCTCGGCAATATCGGCTACTGCTGCGGTTTCGTTTGCCGAGTGCATTGCAAGTTGAGGAAGACCGATGTCAACGGTAGGCACAGACACCTTGGTGTCCGAGATAGAGCCGAGAGTAGAGCCACCGGGAAGGTCAGCACGGTTATAATAGTTTTGTGTTTTGACTCCTGCCCCCTTGCAAATCTCTGCGAATACTGCGTGGGAAATGCTGTCAGTGGCGTAACGCTGGGAGGCGTTGAACTTCACTACAACGCCCTCGCCGAGCATGGGCGCGTTAAGAGAGTCGGACATCTCGGAGTGGTTTGGGTGCTTGGCGTGGGCGTTGTCGGCGCTAACCATAAAACTGCCCGAGAGAAGGCGAAGATACTCCTCCTCGCTTCCCGACAAACGGCGAAGCGTATCATAAAGGAAGGTGGATGCAGCGCCCTGACGGGTAGAAGAGCCTACCTCCTCGTTGTCAAATATGGCGAGGACCGGGGTAGCAGAGCAAGGCTCGGCATCAAGGAAGCCCGAGAGCGAGGTGCAAACACAACCGAGGTCATCAAGTCTTGGGCAGAGAATAAATTCTCCCTCTCCGCCTATTACTCTCCCCTCTTCTCTGTTATACACAAAGAGGTCGGTGCTTACTATATCTTCTTCATTTGCGCCAATCTCCGAGGCGACAAGCGACATAAACGAGCCCTTGCCCTGGGTGGAATAAAGAGGATAGAGGTCCACGTTGAGTTTAGGCGCGAATCCCTCGTTTACACCCCTGTTAAGATGTATCGCAAGGCTTGGTATTGTAGCAATATCCGAGTCGATATTGACGAGCCTCGTCTGTAAACCTTTATCTGTTCTTACCGTGACTCTACCTGCAACCGACAAGGGTCTATCAAACCAAGAATAAAGAATAGCGCCACCGTATTTTTCAACGTCTATGGTGATATATGCTCCCTGTCTAACACCATTCTGCTTTACACGAAAGGCGGGGAAATCCGAGTGAGAGGCACAGATGTTATATCCTGTGGTATTCGCCACGGTACGGAAGGCGATAAGAGAAGATCCGCCACGGATAACGAAATAGCCGTGGTCTGCTTCTATCTGCCAAGCGTCGCCCTCGCATAGTTCACGATAGCCCTGCTCCAAAAGGGTTGCGCGCACCGTATTCACCGTGTGAAAGGCAGATGGAGAATTTTTTATAAAGTTAAACAAACCATTTATCATTTAAATTACCTTCTTTTGTATTTATAAAAATATTTTACTACTATTTTAGGAAAATGTCAACTTTGCGGTTGAAAAATAAAGGAAATTGAGTTAAAATAATTATAGAAAGTATTTTTCAAGGAGTTTTTATGATTAAGATGCCCGAATATAAGGATGCTGAAATACTCTTTTCCTATTTTGAGTCGTTTTCTGCTATTCCCCACGGCTCGGGGAATACTAAGGCTATCGCAGACTTTTTTGTGGATTTTGCCAAGGAAAGAGGTCTTGACTACTATCGTGATGACAGCGACAACGTGGTTATCAGGAAGGGTGCGACACCCGGTTATGAAAATCGCCCTACCATAATAATTCAAGGACACCTTGACATGGTGGCGGAGAAAAAAAGCGGCGCAACGATAGACATGGAAAAAGAGGGGCTTATCCTCTACCGTGACGGCGATTTTATCCGCGCAAAAGACACCACGCTCGGCGGCGACGACGGTGTGGCTCTGATGTATGCTATGGCTCTGCTTGACAGTGACGATATAGAGCATCCCGCTATTGAGGCGGTGTTTACCTCTGACGAGGAAATCGGTCTTTTGGGTGCGGTGGCACTCTCGCCCGAAGAGATTAAGGGACGTCTGCTTATCAACGTGGACTCGGACGAGGAGGGAATCCTAACAGTAGGTTGCGCAGGCGGTGTCAGGAGCGATATTTCCCTGCCTGTTTCTTATGAAAAGAACCCCTATCCCAAGGCATATAAGGTAAGGCTTCACGGCTTCAAGGGTGGACACAGCGGTGTCGAGATTGACAAGGGGCGCGCAAATGCCGTCAAGGTCTTTGCCGAGTTGTTAAACTGCATATTTGACATAAGAATTGCCTCTATCGAGGGCGGAAACGCAGACAACGCAATACCCCGTGAATGCGAGGCTATTATATGCGCGAACGAGGACTTTCCCGAGATATTGAGGGATAGTTTAGAGCGGAGAAAGACAACCTTTGCCGATTTTCCAAACGCAACCCTCGACGAGCTTAAGAAGATGGATGCGACGGGCAAGACTCTTGCCGATTTAGAGCCTGACGTAACTCTTGATATTTGCGAGGCTCGGTTGCCCGATGTGGCGCTTGATGAGGGAAGCACCTCGCACCTGATAGGTTTGCTTGTATCCCTGCCAAGCGGCGTTATTGCAATGAGCAAGGCTCTTCCCGACCTGGTGGAAACCTCATTAAACCTCGGAATTTTGCGCCTTGGAGAGGTAGCACAGGTGTCCTTCTCGGTAAGGAGTGCAGTAGGTGAGGAAAAGAGCAAACTGTGTGGACGACTTCGTGAAATTGCCGAAAAATTCGGCGCAGGATACAGTGAACACGGTGCTTACCCCGCCTGGGAATACAGAGAGGACTCGCATCTGAGAGATGTAATGGTAGAGGTGTACGAGAAAATGTACGGCAAAAAGCCCGAGGTGGTGACTATACACGCAGGACTTGAATGCGGTATTTTCTCGGAGAAGTTAGAGGGACTTGACTGCGTGTCAATAGGTCCTAACAACTACGATATTCACACCACCGAGGAGCGTCTTTCCATATCCTCAACCATGAGAGTGTGGGAATATATAAAAGCAATCCTTAAAGAAATATAAAACAAACGGAGAAGAAAAAATGACTAAAACAAGACTTAAAAAATATGCTAATCTCATAGCACGCAAGGGCGTGAATATTCAAAAGGGACAGGAGGTTTACATCACCGCAGGCCTCGACCAGCCCGAATTTGTAAAAATGGTAGTGGATGAATGCTACAAGGCAGGTGCGTCCAAGGTCACGGTAGATTTCACCTACGAACCTCTTATGCGTTCTCACGTGCGTTACTGCTCGGCAAAGGTGCTCGGACGTCTTGAAGAGTGGCAGATAAAGAGATGGGAGCATCAGGTAGATATACTGCCCTGTAAGATTTATCTTATGTCCGAGGACCCTGACGCTCTTGATGGTATCGACCAACAAAAATACGCAAGGGCTATGGCCGAGAGAAGCAAGACCATAAAGCCCATAAGAGCAAAAATGGAAAACAAGTATCAGTGGTGCATAGCGGCAGTACCCGGCAAGGAATGGGCAAAAAAGATTTTCCCCGGCGAGCGTGCCAGCGTGGCTATTGAAAAACTGTGGGAGGCTATTCTTTTAACCTCAAGAGTTGACGACGATCCTCTTGCCGCTTGGGATAGACACAACGAAAATCTTGCAAAAAGATGCGAATACCTCAACTCTCTTGGTATAGATGAGTTGCATATCACATCCTCCAACGGTACGGATATCCGTATAGGGCTTATTCCTGAGGGTATCTTTGCGGGTGGTGGCGAAAATGCAGAGGGCTCGGGCATCTATTTTAACCCCAATATTCCCTCCGAGGAGGTGTTTACCTCCCCTATGAAGGGCAGAGCCGAGGGTATAGTTTATTCCTCCCGTCCTCTTGCTTGTAACGGTAGCCTTATTGAGAATTTCTGGATGAAGTTTGAGGGGGGGAAGGTTGTAGATTGCGGCGCACAGAAGAATGAGGAAACCCTCAAGGAACTTATAAAAATGGACGATAATGCGGCCTACCTCGGAGAGGTGGCACTCGTTCCCTACTCCTCGCCTATCCGGGAGAGTGGTCTGCTCTTCTACAACACTCTCTTTGACGAGAATGCTGCCTGCCACCTGGCTTTGGGTCGCGGTTTTACCAACCTGCTTGTTGGATATGAGAATCTGACCGAGGAAGAAAGACACGCCAAGGGAATAAACGACTCGGTTGTTCACGAGGACTTTATGATTGGATACTCTGATACCGCTATTACTGCAACCACCAGAGATGGCCGTGAGGTAAAGATTTTTGAAAACGGCGAGTGGGCATTTTGACAGGCTTATAGTTTTCTCATCAATTGTAATTAGGAGATAGAGATGAAAAGGGTTATACGAGAAGGTGTTTTTGAAACAAACAGTTCCTCGACTCATACCGTATCCTTTGTAAAAAGAGAGGGCGAGGGCGCAGAGAAGGATTCAAGTTACGAATTGCATTCTCCCTTTGCCAAGATGATGTTCCTAATAGGACTTTGCGAAAATGCTGCCCGAATACCTGTGTACTACGAGGATATGGAGGAAATGCTCTCCGAGATGTACCCTGACGGCGATATTCCCGTAATAAGTGACAAGGATTTGTGCGAAAAATTCCTGCGGGCAGTCAAGGAAGAATATATGAGGACAGAAAGCATTGACTCTGGCGAACTTGAAAAACGGATATTGGAATCAGACTTCTCTTATGAGGGCAAATGCCTATGTCGGGATTTTTTCGAAGATGATGTCTTAGATATTTGCACCTGTCCCTTTGAGGGCTACTCTGGTATTGTAAACTCGCTTGAACTGTATCACCTCTATACGGAAGAGGACTATCGAAAAAAGGCGAAAGAGTTTCTCTCTTCCGAATACAAATTCATTCTCAAAGAATACTGGTGCGGACTCGAACTGATTGTCAGTGGCGAGATTTACTAAAACAAATGAGAAGTCTTATTTCCACCTACAAAAACGGGAACTACACTGTTTCTCTCTATGATGACGGAACGAAGATAAAAGAGAGCGAGGACGACTTCTTTTTCTCGGAATTTCCCGACAGTATAGACCTGAAAATAACAAACAGGTGCGACCTCGGATGTCCTATGTGTCACGAAAATTCTACCCCCGACGGCCATCACGCAGTTCTTTCGGCGGAATTTCTCGACCTGTTGACACCAGGCACCGAACTTGCCATAGGCGGTGGGAATCCTCTTTCCCACCCTGACCTTGTTCCTTTTTTAGAAAGAATGAGGGATAGGGGCGTTATATGTAACATTACGGTAAACGAGCGTCACCTATTACAAGAGAAAAGCCGTATAGAGTGGCTTATGGAAAACCGCCTTGTTCACGGAGTCGGGGTGTCAATTACCGATGCCGAAAAAGAAACGATAGATTTTCTGCTCCGTGGGGGCGCTGTGGCGCATATAATAGCAGGGCTCGTCACTCCACCGATAATTAACCATCTTAAAGACAGGCGGGTACTGTTTCTCGGATATAAGAGGCGCGGCAGAGGAGGTCTTTATTACTCTACCGATATAAAGAGGAAAATAGAGTGGATAAGAGGGATTTTGCCAAGGTTGCTCTCACACTTTGAGAGCGTGAGTTTTGATAACCTCGCCCTTAGTCAACTCGATGTAAAAACTCTTCTTTCACCTGAAGAATATTCTCTTTATTATATGGGTGACGACGGGGAGAGCAGTATGTATGTTGACCTTGTAAGACGGGTGTTTGCCGTAAGTTCTACAAGCGAAGTAGTTTTCCCTCTTATGAGTGATGCAAGAGATATGCTCAAAAGAATAAAACAAGAAAAACAGGGATAAGAGCCGAGGCTCTTATCCCTGTTTTATGTAAAGAAAATATAATTAGTTGAAGTACTCGATATCGAGCTGTTTCTTCTGCTTAGCAGCCTCAACGGTAGCGCAGCAAACAACAACGGTAGATGCGCCCTCAATAGAGGAAACAGGCATCTCAGTACCCTTCTGAAGAGCCTCAACGAATACGCTGATCTCTGCGTCAATGTTGTGGTTGTTTACTTCTACGGGGAGAGTCTGGGGGTTGGTGTAACCGTGGCCCTGCTCGTTTACCTGGAAGAGGGTGATTGTGGGAGAGGTGTTGTCACAAATGATAGTACCCTTGGTACCGTAGAATGCAGAACGCATGGTGTAATCTCTCTTACAACCGATGGAAACGAATACCTTACCTACAACATCGTTCGGGAACTGGTAAATTGCTACGGTACAGTCGTTTACAGGCCAGTCGGTAAGGCACTTGTGGTTAGAATATGCACTAACGGTAGTGGGGTTACCTGCTATCCAACGAAGAAGGTCAACTGCGTGGCATCCACCACCGATGAAGCCCTCACGTCTGGGGTCAACACGCCAGTCGTCATAACCTCTGGATACGCCGTAATCGTGTGCGTACTCGCTCTCTACAAAGTAGAGGTCACCAATAGCACCGGAGTCGATGAGTTCCTTAGCCATTACGAAAGCGGGAGTGCAACGGCAAACCTGACCTATCATAAGCTTCTTGCCGGTTTCGCGCTCTACCTTGATCATCTCCTGACACTCTTCAACAGTAAGAGCCATGGGCTTCTCACAAAGAACGTCCTTGCCTGCACGAAGGAAGTCGCGGGTCATATCGAGGTGGTAGTAGTCGGGGGTAACGATAACTGCTGCATCAATCTCTGGATCGTTTACAAGTTCACGATAGTCGGTAACGCCTATCTTAACATTGTACTTTTCCATAGCAGCCTTTACTCTATCCTCTGCGGTATCGCAAACAGCATAGAGGTTGGCACCCTTGTTAATAACACCCTGCATATGCAAATCGCCCATCTTACTAAGACCGATTACGCAAATATTCAACTTTTTTTCGCTCATCTCTTTAATTCCTTTCGTTTTTGTGTTATAATAATTGTAGAATTTGCCTACAATACAATTTTATCATCTGTTTGTTTGTTTATCAATTGTTATTTGTTAGTTTTTTTCGACATTTTGTTGGGAGGTTTTATGTTCTATCACAATTATATTGAACAAAGGCGGGAAGAACCGAGCCTTTATTATTGCGAATACGACACTATGTTAAAACCGGGCTCTTCCTTTGGACCTGCGATACGGGATATATATTTGGTAGAATGTTGTACGAGTGGGTTTGGCTCGGTTATTATAAACGGACGCGAGTTCCCTGTAAAAGAGGGTGACTGCTACATTTTGTTGCCCGGGGATACCGTGATACACACCGCAGACCGAGTTCAACCGAGGGAGGGCGTTTCCTGCGGGATAGACGGGCTTGCCGTCAAGAGGGCTTTGAGCCGAGTGGGTATTACCTCGGAGTCGCCCTTCGTACCTGCCTCTGCCTTTGGTGGAATTCTCGCAGAGATAGAAGCACTTTTGTCACTTCGAGGGCGTACAGACCTGGGTGCAGATATGCTTCGCACAAAATGTATATACGGTATTCTCGGCGCTTTGCTTGAGGGGGTCACACACAGTGATTCAAGCGAAATTATCAAAAAGGCGGTGGGAATTATGGAAACTATGTACCATTCTCGCCTGACGGTCAGCGATATAGCACGCTCGGTGGGACTTGAGAGAAGCTATTTCACCGTTTTGTTTAAGGAGCATACCGGTATGTCCCCCCACGCATATCTCAACGAGCTTCGTATAAAAAAAGCCTGCGCCCTGCTTGACGGCGGTGAATGTAGTGTCGCTATTGTTGCCGAAAAGGTCGGTTTTGAGATCAGCGGTTTTTCTCGCATATTCAAGCGCGCCACAGGAATGACACCGCTTGAGTATAAAAAACGAATAAAATAAAATTGCATATAAATTATGACGCCCCAAGGGAAAATCCTTTGGGGCGTTTTTGTAGTTTAGTTAATTTTTTACCTATTCGCAATACTTCAAAATAAGTTTTTCCGCTATCCTAATTCCGTCGGTGGCGGAGGATATTATGCCTCCTGCATAGCCTGCTCCCTCTCCCGCAGGGTAGATGCCAGAAAAACCAAGGGCTTCGCCACTCTCACCGCGCAAGATACGAACGGGAGAGGTGGTACGGGTTTCGGGGCCTGTTAGCACCGCATCACCGTAGTTATACCCAGGTAGCCAAGAATCAAAATCCTTCATTGCAGACGAAAGCGAGTAAATGATATAGTCGGGCAGGAAGTTGTCGGGACTAATCGGCATAACTCCACGAGGATAACTCGGCTTTACAGAGCCAATTGTTGGCGTGGACGAGGACAAAAAGTCGGAAAGGCGAGTAGCCGTGGCCACATATTCGCTCGTCAAGGAATAGGCCTTTGTTTCTATTTTTCTCTGGAAGTCAAAGCCTGCAAGTGGGTGCGATGAGCCAAAGTCCTCGGGGGTAACACTTACCAAAAGGGCGGCGTTAGAATTCTCGTCTTCTCTGTCAAAAGGACTCATTCCGTTTGTGACAACTGCGCCATTTTCCGAGGTGGCGGCTACCACACTTCCACCAGGGCACATACAAAAACTATACACGCTTCGTCCTGTGGAAAGATGGGTGACAAGGTGGTAGGAGGCACTGTCGGAGATTAGACCGTAGGAATTGCCATATACTATTTTGTCGATATACTCGCGGGGGTGTTCTATTCGCATACCCACACCAAAGCCCTTTGCCTCCATTGGCAAGCCCATTTCATGAAGCATGGATATGGTATCTCTGGCACTGTGGCCCGTGGCAAGAATTACCGCCTCGGTAGGTATCACATAGCAAGAGCCTTCCTTCTCGTACTCTATCGCTGTAAGTTTATTTCCCTCGGTGTTAAGCCTCACAAGTTTTGCCGAGAAGACAACCTCGCCGCCAAGCGAAACAAGTCGCTCACGCAAGGAGCGAATAATTGTGGGCAGTTTATCAGTGCCAAGGTGGGCAGTGGTGGAAAAGGCTATGTCTTCGGTAGCACCACTTGAAATAAAGGCATCTATGACCTTTGCCTTATATTTATCCATAGCACCGACCTTCAGTTTTCCGTCGGAGTAAGTACCTGCACCTCCCTCGCCAAACTGGACATTGCACTCGGTGTCAAGAATACCAAACCTTTCAAAACGTGATATGGCACTCGCACGCTCGTCAACAGGCAGTCCTCGCTCTAAAAGAATTGGGCGCGCTCCCGACTCGGCAAGAGTGAGGGCGGCAAACAGTCCAGACGGTCCACTTCCAACCACTATGGGACGGAATTTTCCTCTAAAGGTGGGGGGCGTGTAAGAAAAAGGACTATACTCGCTGACCTTTTTTCGCATCTTGAGAAGCCCTTTTTCCTTTTCCTCGCTCGCAGAAAATGCCACGGTTACATCATAGGATGGGGGCATAGTGTCAGATAGGACAAGCCTGCGGCGAAGTATGGCAACATCGGTTATTTCCTCTTTGCTTATAGGTAGGCGTGTCGCTATACTTTCCTTTATACTTTCGGTATTATATTCAATTGGTAGTGATACATTTGTCTTTACCATATTGCACCTCATATTTTATCGATTACATTGTAACATTTTTTTCGCAGGTTTGCAAGAGGTAAAGCATTTAGTGAATAGAAAAAGAAAAAGCGTGTAAAATATCGGTAATTAAAAACGGAGGTCATGCAAATGAAAAAAACAATTATTGGTATTATTATCCTTGCTATTATGTTATGCTCATTACCCATTGCTCTTACATCCTGCAGAGGCGGTGAAGGAGAGGTATCTGTTTTCTATTACACTTACAGCGACGCTTATATTTCCTCGGTCAGAACCGAGATGGACAAGTTCTTCCGTGAGCGTGGGATTTCATTCCATAACTATGACGCAGCAGGAAACCAAACAACCCAAACCGAGCAGGTAGATACCGCTATTACCAAAGGGGCGAGCCTACTTATAGTAAATATTGTAGATACAGGCTCTGATGATGCCTCCGGTACCATTGTTAAAAAGGCAAAGGATGCGGGAATTCCCCTGATTTTCTTCAATCGTTCGGTAAACCAAGAGGTGGTAGAAAGTTATGACAGGTGCGTTTTTGTGGGAACAGACTACGAAATGGCCGGTCATATGCAGGGGCTTTTGATAGGTGAATACCTTAAAGAAAACTTTAATGACGTGGATATTAACAAGGACGGAAAAATTAGTTACGTCCTTTTCAAAGGTCAACAGGGTAACATGGAGGCCGAGGCTCGGACAAGATATGCCGTAGAGGACGCTAACAAAATTTTAGAGGAGGCGGGAAAGCAAAAACTCGTCTTTTATGACAGTCAAAACCGTGATGGTTATTTAGTTGATCAGGACGGAACCTGGTCCAATGCTGCTGCCAACAATTTTATGAAAACTATTCTCTCGGGATATAGCGAGGCAGGTGGTAACATGGTAGAGTTGGTTATCGCAAACAATGACGAAATGGCTCTGGGGGCTGTTGCTTCTCTCAACGAAGCAGGCTACAACAAGAGCGGAGGAAGAACTATACCCGTATTTGGAATAGATGCGACCGATGCGGCAAAGGACAAAATTAAAAGTGGCGCAATGACAGGAACGGTAAAACAGGACGCCACAGGAATGGCAGACGTTATAAGTCAAATTGCAGTAAACTTCACCACCGAAAACGACAAGTTTGTAAACGTTGACGAGGACTTCATAATCGGCACTTGGAGAGTAAATATACCCTATTCGCTTTACACGGGTGAGGAGATGGAATAAATAATGCTATTAAAAATGACGGGGATTTGCAAATACTTTCCTGGTGTAAAGGCTCTGGACAACGTCAAACTTGAAGTGGAAAGCGGGAGCGTTCACGCTCTTATGGGCGAGAATGGTGCAGGCAAATCTACTCTGATGAAGTGCCTTTTTGGAGTCTATCGCAGGGACGGTGGCGAGGTGCTTATAGACGGTGTTCCTGTCGATTTTCGCAGCAGTAAGGACGCACTAAAAAATGGCGTGGCTATGGTGCATCAGGAGTTAAATCAAGCCTTGACGATGACGGTTATGGACAACTTATGGCTTGGTCGCTTTCCCACCCTGCCCTATCTCCCCCTTATAAGTCGGGCAAAGATGAGAAAAATGACCGAGGAATTGATGCAGGACTTGGGTATAGATATTTCTCCTGATATAGAAATGAGACACCTATCGGTAGCAAAAAGGCAGATGGTAGAGATTGCAAAAGCGGTGTCCTTCAATGCAAAGGTAATAGTTTTTGATGAACCCACATCCTCTCTTACCGACAGAGAGAGCGAACTTCTGTTTTCCATCATTCGCAGGCTTCAAGAAGATGGTGCGGGAATTATTTATATCTCTCACAAAATGGCAGAAATCCTAAGAATTTGCGACACGGTTACGGTGATGCGTGACGGAAAACACATTGACACTCTCCCGGCAGAGGGACTTACCACCGATAAAATTATACAAATGATGGTGGGGCGAGAGCTCAAAGACAGATACCCAAAACGCCAAACACCCCCCTCCTCTGCCCTGCTTGAGGTGGAAAATCTAAGAGGCTCGGGTGATATGCCAAAGAGGGCAAGCTTCACTCTCAGACGCGGTGAGGTGCTCGGAATAGCGGGACTTGAAGGCTCGGGACGAACAGAACTTCTTGAAACCATGTTCGGTCTAAGAAGGAGAATTTCGGGAGAGATGCTCCTCGACGGACTGCCTATCAAAAACTCAAGCCCCGAAGATTCAAAGCGCTCCGGATTTGCGATGCTTACCGAAGAGAGGCGAGCAAGTGGAATATTTGGTATATTGTCTGTTAGAGAAAACACCATTATTGCCAGTATGGATAAATACCGAAAATTCGCTCTGCTATCTGATGAACTAATGAACAGAGCATCGCTTGATATTGTCAGAAGTATGCGTGTTAAGACTCCGTCTATAAAAACCCGAATAAGCACTCTTTCGGGTGGAAATCAACAAAAGGTCATCCTCGGCAGGTGGCTATTAACCGAGCCGAAGGTTTTGTTGCTTGATGAGCCCACAAGAGGTATTGACGTCGGCGCAAGGCAGGAAATATATGGGCTCATAAACAAACTTGCCGAAAGTGGACACGGCGTAATCGTTGTTTCGGGAGAATTGCCCGAGTTGTTTGGTTTGTGCGACAAAATAATGGTTATGTCCGCCGGTGAAATTGTTGGCGAGGTAGATCCCCAAACCCAGGGGCAGGAAGACGTCATGCGCCTTGCCACCCTGAATCTGTAAAAGAGGTAAATGTATGCCTGAAACTAATCCTGATGAAAGAATTAATGACGGCTTTTTCGTAAAACTGCTTGACGGATTTAAAACCAAAGCCAAAGAGTTTGGTGCATTATCCTTCGAGCAAAAACGAAAGGCTATAATAGAATTTTTGCTTAACAATTCGATGTATATCATTATAATCAGTGCCGTGGTGCTGATTGCAATTCTTCGCCCTCGATTCATCTCGGTGGCTTCTATTATAAATATTATCTCGCTAACTGCGGCAAAACTGCCTATTGCACTCGGTATTGGCGGTGCGATAGTCCTGACAGGTACAGATATTTCGGCAGGTCGTGCCGTGGGACTTACCGCTTGTATCGGTGCTTCCCTACTCCAGATGACCGGATATGCAAATAAAATGTTCCCTGACCTCGGCACTATGCCCGTACTACTCGTTTTGCTTGTAGTTATGCTGGTTGGCGGTTTGATAGGACTTGTAAACGGATTCTTTGTGGCTAAATTCAAACTGCATCCGTTTATCGTTACCCTATCTACCCAACTTATACTTTTCGGACTGATTTTATTATATCTTCAAATAGGTAACAACGGGGGGCAAACCCTCTCGGGGCTTGACTCGTCATATCTCGATTTTGTTAGCGGTCCGTTGTTCTATATATCGGGAATTGCTGTGCCGAGATATGTCCTGTTTTCTATCATAATAACGGTTATTATATGGGTAATCTGGAACAAAACCGCTTTTGGTAAAAATATGTTTGCGGTGGGTGCTAACGAAGAAGCAGCAAACGTTTCTGGTGTAAATGTCTTTCGCACTATTGTTGGCGTTTTTGTTTTAGCGGGCATTCTTTACGGTATCACCGGCTTTATTGAGGGGGCAAGAATTGCCTCTATTGCGTCCTACACGGGGCAAAACTATGAGAGTGACGCTATTGCCGCCTGTGTTATTGGTGGCGTATCCTTCGTAGGTGGTACAGGTAAGGTCGGCGGAATTGTAATAGGTGTGCTTTTACTTCAGATAATCTTTGTAGGACTCACCTTCCTGTCGGTTGACCAAAATATGCTCTATATTATCAAGGGACTTATCATTCTACTTGCCTGTGCTATTGATATGAGAAAATACTTGGTTAAAAAATAATAAATATTATTTCTTTTTACAAGGCGTTTTTGTCTGTTTGTTAAACTAACAGGCGACGGCAATTTATAACAAAATAAAGACAAATGCAACAATATACGGCAAGAAATATAAAAAAGGGACTCCGAGGAGTCCCTTTTACTTATTCCGAAAAACGGTTTTTGATATTATCCAACCAGACCGGAGCGTTCAATACCCTGAACAAGGTATCTCTGGCAGAAGAGGTAGAGGATGATAAGAGGTGCAATAACCATCATACCACCAGTGTTCTGTACGACGTTCTGATACAAAGCAGCACCCGCATAATCGGTTGTTAATGAATCCGGCGGTACTACTATATCCGGCATATAGAACAGGTCTGGATTTACGCCCGTATCTACAAGCAGATTGGTATAGAATTCATCCGACCACTGCCAAGAGAAGGAGAACAGGAATACCGTTATCATCATCGGTATGGCAAGAGGAAGAATAATCTGGAAGAAGGTGCGTACAACACCCGAGCCATCAACATATGCCGACTCTTCGAGCTCGTCAGGAACACCCTTGAAGAACTGTCGCATCAGATAGATGTACAATCCGTTCTTAAATGCCAGACCACCGACAGATAGTATTATCATCGGTAAAATAGTGTCCGATATTTCCGGGGCTTTGCCAAATATCCACTGAATAGGGCCGCCGTAATCCCAGGAAATAACCGAAAGAATGTCAAACTGTGTGAAATGCTTTTTAATAGCAAGTTCCATCGCACCGTGGGGAATTACCATCGTTACGATAACAAGTCCCATTACAAGCATATTGCCCTTGAACTTGAATTTTGCAAGACCATATCCTACAAGACAGGACACCATAGTCTGGATAAGGGCACAAAGAAGTGCTATAAGAAGGGTGTTGAGGAATGCCTCAAAATAATGGTTCTCGATTATTATAGCCTTATAAATCTCGAGAGTGGGATGCTTAGGAATAATAGAAATCGTGGAGTCGATAACGTCTTCCTTAGTCATAAACGAACCTGCTATCTTCGCAATGAAGGGGAACAGGATAACGAAGGATACACCAAGCATCAGGATAAATCTGAAAATGTTAACTATACCCGTAATCCAAGTCTTGCTTGACTTGATTTTGGATAAAAGTCTTTCCTTAAAGGAAAGTTTGCCTTCATAATCTACACGAATGGAATTTTTTGTTTCTCTTACCACTGGCGCAGACTGTTCTCTAGTAGAATCCATTTAGCACCCCTCCTTTAATCTTTTCTCTGATAGAAGATGAATGTTGATACTATACCTGCCACAGCAGCAATTATTAAAATTACCACGACAAAGTATATCCAGTACATCGCAGTTGCCTGGTGCATATCCGCCTTTTGAATATTGTCGATGTACTTCATCATTATATTCGAACTTCTGGTGAATGCGTCGATAACCGTGTAAATAGCGTTTACAAGTATCATTGGAGAAATCATCGGGAATGTTACCTTCCAGAAGGTTTCCCATCCTGTTGCACCGTCTATACGGCACGCCTCGTAAATCGACTCGGAAATCGACTGAAGACCTGCCAGGAAGATAAGCATCTGTACACCGGAGTAGTTTACGATATTGTAAATATCATTAACAAGGCCAACGACAATAGTAACCAATTCTCCACCGATAGCCATACCCTTGAAGAGCGCCTCGACAGACATAATACTGATAATTCCGCCTCCACCCGATCCATCATCGATACCGCCTTCCATCTCTGCGGTAGCATTATCGTTGGAGATAAGTGTTTCCATAATACCCGTAGCAATAATTACAGGAACAAAGAATATCGCTCTGAATACCGCTCTACCAAGCATCTTCTGGTTAAGAACTACCGCTATGAAGAGCGAGAAGATAACTACCGCGGGGACTTGGAAAATAAGTTCCTGAAGAGAAGAAAGAAGAGTGGTTACAAAGTCGGGCGAACCGGTGAATGCATATACATAATACTCCCAGCCCTTGGGCACCAGCACCTGTACCGGAGTACCGGTGCTGACATCAATGGCTATCTGGTTGAAACTGAACCAAATAGAGTCAATAAGAATGGGCAAATAAATGAGAACTATACCGATGATAAAGGGAGCGACGAATAGATATCCACTTCTCGCCTTTCTCTTCTCAAGGGAAACGTTACGGCGTTTTTTAGTTGTTACAGTTGAATCCATATGCGTTCCCTCCTTTAATCAATTCTCACGAAACCATACTTAGGAATCGTGTATATGTTTTCGCTATCAAGAGCGACGGTTACTGCATAGATGTTGTAGTTAAGTACGAATGTTACTTCATCACCTGTTACGGCATCTCTGTAAACAACCATAGTAACCTGGTGGTTGTCAACCGTGTAAATGCTCTTGTCATAATCCTTATCCAGTGCAAAGGAGTCTGTTACATAATCGTAAGATGTTTCATACTCTACTTTGTCAAACTCAACAAGATAGGAGTTTTCATTTTTGCCGGGGTATTGTGCCAAGTGTGCATTAACAAGGTCGTTAAGTTTTTCATCGAAGTCTGTTGCACGAAGTTCTTCTTCGGGGTAGTTGAGGACTTCAACCGCCTGTGCGATAATTGCATCCACATC
This sequence comes from Eubacteriales bacterium, assembly GCA_045605175.1. Lineage (GTDB taxonomy): Bacteria > Bacillota > Clostridia > Oscillospirales > CAG-272 > UBA1740. Next base: position 22,695 of record JAZUPL010000054.1, read on the forward strand.
AACGACAAGTTTTACACCTCTGCCAAGAGAGTTAGGATCGTTATACATATCATCGAATGCTGCTGCAATTGCAGCCATGATCTGCGCATCAACAAGACTCAGGAATTCCTCTCTTAAGAATCCACGGTTTACCTCAAGTTCAGAAGAGTCGATTACACGCTCTGCAAGCAGAGTTGCGTGAGATACTATTTCATAGAGTTGAAGATCCTTAACCGTATCGTTAAGAACAGAGTAACTCTCAACAATAGAGTCATACCATGTTTCATAGTTTACACCATAATACTTGGACAGATCCACATCATCCTTCATGAATTCAGAGTTCTGATAGCAAAGGATGTAGTAAAGAGATGCGCCGTTCTCGATAGAGTGAAGCAGGTCGTACTCAGAAGAACCTGAATAGTTAATTGCTCCGCCTGCGTAGTTAAGATAACTGTGAAGAATCATACCTACGAAGGGAATGTAATAAGAGGAGTAAGCATAATGGCTCGAATCTATGCAGAGATCAAGAATATGATCTGCATACTTAACCGAGTATATATTACCCTTGGAGAGCATTACGCTGTAATCTGCGGAGATCCTGTCAAGAAGTTCGGTAACATAGCCCTGAGCCTCGTCACGGTTGACAGGTGCATCCTCGTCGAAGTTGGAGTTAAGATCCGAACCGAGAGTGGATACGGATATACTACCAATATTATACTTGGAATAGTGACCGATAAAGATGTCGTAAAGTCTGTCAAGTGCATCAGGAGTAATAATCATCGTAAAGAAGGACTCATATTTGCGAGATACAGAGTTGTAAACCTTCTTGGATGCGTATCTGTTATCAACCATTCGAGAAACATTTCCTCTGTTGGAAATGCCGTCAAAGAGGGCTGTGTAATTGATGTACATAAAGTCAAAGTCGGGATATACGCCGAAGTTTGCTCCGTCACGGCTTCTATCAGCAGCAGCACTAAGCAAGGCTTCAAAGCCTGCCGCACCACCGACAACACCCTCCCAGTCAAGTTTTACGGGGTAGGTGAATTTCATGCCACCGTTAGCAAAACCGGTAAGTTTGAAGTTGATGTTGGTTATATTAGTAACCGATTCTGCAAGTTCTCTATATCTCTTTGCAGTTGCTTCATAATTCGCCTTGAGATTCAGGTCATCTTCTTCTTTGAGTGCAAGTTCGTCGTACTCTGCCGCTTTTTCAAGCATCTTTGCCTTTGCATCAGCAAGTTCGTCATACATCGCAACGACGTTATCAAAGGTGGTAAGAGGAACATCTACCATCACGGGGAAGGTCAAAATCTTCTCAAGTTTTTCCATAGAGCCAAGAGCCTCGATATAAAGAGGAAGATCCTCGTTTATCTGTGCAAGGCTGGTAAGCACGCCCAAGTTCTTAAGATACTCACGATAGTAGGTAGCCATACCTGTATAGGACGCTTCGGTAAACTCGGCATTTGCCTTTACTGCGGTTTCTACGTCGGAGAGCATTACATATCTTGTGATATAAGAACCGGTGTACTTGGACTCGGAAACGATGGTGTACGAACCCATATTACCTACCGAGATAGTGTCAGAGAGGTCATACTCATCAGAAGGATAAGGAGTAAAGGTGGCGTAGGCTGTGCCCCATCTGTTGGTCATACCACCGAAACTAACGTAAAGGTTTGCAAGCGAGGAGCCTTCCTCAAGAATTGCAAAATATCCTGTATCAACGATATCCTTACCGCTGATTTTTTTGCTTACTGCATTCGCATTTTGTTTGGAAACAACACCGTAAACAGGCATTATTACCTGTTCCTTGTGAGCGCCTGTAATGTTAGAGTAGCAGTAATCCTTACCGTATGTACCCATAGTAAGGGTTATACTCTGCTTATCACTATCATTATAGAAGTCCTCAAACTCTACTATTGCGCCGCTACCGTCAGGAATGAATATATAACCGTCCTGCGTCAGGTCACCTGCGCCGAAATAAGGCAAGGGGGTGATAGACTGGAGGGTATATACGGTTTCGTCAAAGTTGATAGAGTTTGCGGGAAGACGTACGCTAAGCGAACCATCCTGATTGAAGGTGTACTCAAGAGCACATCTAAAGACAGGTTTTTGAGGAATATTTGCAACAAATCCAACCTCTGCCTCGTCGGCGTACAGTTCTTCAAAAGTATATTCGGGAACATAGGTTCTCACAGTTGTAGAGAATCTACGCTGCTCTGTTACAGAAGTACCGCGGCTCCTATATACGGCAACGCCCTGCGCTATAATAGGATACTGCTCATACCAGGACTTAAGTGTATCTTCTGAAACACCGTAAGCATTGGGGTTCATAAGAGTATAGGAGTTTACAAAGGTCTGGACATCGGATATTACCTTATCCATAGAGTTGCGTATTGCTCTTTCCTCTACCGACGCTCTGTGTCCGTTATCATAGTGCTTGGATACATAGTTTGCCATGGAGGAGAAATAAGATCTAACCGTGTTGGTTGCTAGGCAACCGTCATCGTAAAGATCCACAGTTTTTTCTCTACCTGAATTTTTCTCGGTATAGGTGAAGGTCTCACCGTTAAGGAACAGGTCAAACTGAGCATCCGGCTCAAACTCACGAACATAGAGTTCCATCTGCTCAGCGAGATAGTCAACCATAGGCCTGAAAAGTTTTTCTTCAAAACTTGTAGCTGTCAACTGACCGGGGAGAAGGAATCTGGTAGTGGTATCACCAAGAGTATAGTTAACTCTTAGACCGTTGGGAATTTGGGATACGGAAATCTGTGCATACTCTGCCGCCCAGGACAAACTGTCATAAGAAAGACGAATGGTAGAGTTTGCCGTTTCGAAGAAATCGATGACTATCTGGCTCATCAATTTCTTTCTTACGATTTCAGACGCCGCACCGAGGTTGCTACCCGGGGTAGTACCTACATAGGGGTTATAGGGGTTGCTTGTTAGGATTTCACCGGTGGCATTATTTACATAATAAATGCAACCGTTGTATCTGTTTACGTACAGGGTGTATTTGTTGCCCATAGAACTTACATAGTCAAGATAACCAAGAGCAAGTTCGGCTTCAAGAGCCTCCTGTGCGTTACTATAATTATTAGAAACAGATGCAGTTACAATAGCCTTAATTTCTTCCTGCGTTTTGCTTGAGCCTGACTCGATATACGAACTGTGTGCAGCCTCCACCTTGGCGGGGAGAAGCACAGCAACCATCGAGAAGATCATCACAACCATCAGCAGGGACGACAATATTTTCTTAAAATTCATAAATGTTACCTCCTGCTTTTATAGTCGGTTGCCAATCTCTGTGATTAGCGACATAACAAATGTGATCATCTTAATTACCAAACTTGCAAACAGAACTACTACGAAAATAATAATTGCCATTGCAAGAATAGTTCCCAATATAGTCAGGATATTCTTGCCGATAGAGTAGTCGTGAGTTACAAGCACGCCGAAGAACAACAGGATAATAGTCCAAATTAATCCAACGGCAACAAGAAGATTGATAATTCCACCTTCGCTTTCGGTCATAACGTAGGTAAGAATGGTGGAAATAATCAGGAACAGAGGAAGAGGTGCAAGCGAGTAGCATACAGCAATATAAATATCCTTGAAACTACCCTCGCCGTCAAACAGCGTTGTCAAGCACCAGTTGGAAATTGCAAACAGAAATACAGGCAACAAAACCGACAAAATTGCCATAATTGCATTTTGTGTGTTTTTGCCGTTAGAGGTATCGAAGAGATATCCCTTACCTATGGTGTTATAGGTGAATGCTGCAATTGTAAGTGCCAAAATCGTGGTTGCTGCACGTACCGATCCACGCTTCTCGTGTTTCAAATCCCAGAAACCGTCGAAGGGGTGGAATACCAAGTGGAAAGCAAATATAAGTTCCTCCCAATAGGTCTTTTGTCCAACCTTGAGAGAGGTTTCCTTGTTTTTCCTCTTTGCGTAGCCCAAGAACTTTACAAAGAGAACAATAAGAACTACGATAAGGACGATGGAAACCGCGCCAATCCAGCTGTTGATAATCTGCTTTCTGCTTTCGGAGAATGCGTCGGAGGCGTATTCCTTTTCGTAGGCGTTCTGAAGAATCTCATACGCCTCTTCATACCTACCTTGGTTGAAATATGCTTTACCTATACCGATATACGCAAGGTCGAAGTTGTTGTTAAGTTTAAGAACACTCTTCCAGTCCTCGATAGCAGAAGAGTAATTATGCTCATTCTGGTTTCGAAGTGCGTTCATTAAAGTATCGCAATAGGTGGTAGGCGAATATACGTTTATCTTATATCCACTCTTGGTCTGGTCGAGAGCGAGCAGATAATAAATTCCGTTGACATACTGATAAGTCATCGCCTTGAAATTCTCACCGTTACCGAGTTGCTCACCCTTGTCGCCAAAGGCGAAGAGCAGGTTACCGGTCTGGTCATAGGTGAAGAACTTAGATCTCGAATAGTCGAGAATGGTCCAAGAGCCCTCCGGACCAAGAGCAACGTCGTTAATCTTTGAAACCTCTTTGGCATAGAAGACGTCAACCTCTCCACCGGGATCAAAGAAGCCGTTTCTCTGCATTATCTCAGCACCGGTGGAATTGAGTTTCTTTACAGGGGAGTAACCGGCGTCTTTTGACTTGATTGCCTCATACTGCTTTGCTTCGTCAACCTTATCACTCGTTACGTAAACAAAGCCGTCGTCATCAACGGTGATGTTGTTGTAAGCATAGGACACGTTCTTTACCGCATTTTCCTTCTGCTCGTCGGTCTGGAATCTTCTCCAAATCATATCAAGAAGGCTGTAAGTAACCTTCTGAGCGCCGATGTATCCGGTGAATTCGCCCTCGTTCGAAAGAACAATGACGCCCTCGTAGGAGGAGCCGGATATAATGAAGATTCTACCGTAAAGATCAACGACAATAGCACTGGGCTCGAATTTGTCGAGAGAGAGAAGAGGAGTTTCGGGACACTCGATAGTACGCTCGTACTTGTAGTTACCCGTAGTAGGATCCATAACGTCACGGTTGAATACAACCACTCTCTTGTTACCGGTGTCGCATACATAAATCATACCGGTATCGTCAGGATCGGAAGTCAGGCCGGGATTGCTGATAAAAACACCCTTGGGCTTGGAAAAGGTCTGAGTCCTGTTGAACTCGTCAACATAAGTTTCGAGAACTCTGGTAGCAGTGAAAGATTTGTCAAGGACAACTATTCTGTTGTTACCGGTATCGGCGATATATATCGCTCCATTTTCATCTGCAAAAAGATCGTTGGACTCGCCGAGGACTTTACCTCCAAACTGGGGACTATTAAGTTTCATATCGAAGGAGTCGATAGTATCCTCGGGTCTGTATGCCATAGGAGAGTCAAGCGATTTACCTTCGATAGAGTAGGTGTAAGTATCATAAGGGGTGTATGCTGCAGATGCGAAGACCGTACCCAGTACAAGGATAAGGACTAACGAAAGTATTAGTAATTTAACTATTTTGCTACTTTTCATATAACCTCCTTAATCCTTCATACCGGAAGATCCCATCGTTTCTATGATCTGGCTCTGGCTGAATACGAATGTCAAAATAGGAACCATCATCATAACGACGGTAGATGCTGCTCCCGCACCGGAACGAGCAATACCACCGGAAAGTATCTGTTGAATTGCGTAGTTGAATGTTTTAAGTTCCTCAGAGTGAATGTAGATAGACGAACCTGCATTCCAAAGCGACTTAAAGCACTCTATAAGTAGTGTCAGCCACGCGGGCTTAACCATCGGCATCGCGATAATCAGGAATGTCCTGAACTCACTCGCACCGTCAAGACGCGCAGACTCAAGTACCGTGTCAGGTACGGAGGTCTCCATAAACTGCTTCATCAGGTAAAGTCCCATTGTAGTTGCCATAGAAGGAACGATAATGGAAAGATATGTATCCACCCAACCAAAGGCGGAAAGAATGATGAAGTGGGTAACCGTGTTAACTGTGGAGTGGAACATGAGCGACATAACTATAATCTGGAATATCGCATCACGACCAGGGAATTTCAACTTTGCAAGGGCATAAGCAGCCATTGATGCAAGCACAAGGTTGCCTACCGTACCGCAAAGAGTGATGAATACTGTGTTGAAAATATATCTCGAAAAAGGAACCCAAGAGTCACCCATAAGAGTGAACAGATCACCGAAGTTGTCAAGAGTGGGCTGCATAACCCAGAACTTCGGGGGGAACATAAATAGTTCATCAAGGGGCTTTAGCGACTGAATAACAACATAGTACATAGGCAGGAACATAAATGCACCCAAGATTGTGAGCATTACTGTAATACCGGCGTCACCGCCTGCCGAACGGTTCAGGACAACTCTATGTCCTCTTGTTCTTAATTTCTGTGCCATTGTTATTCACCTACCTTTGCAAGAGCCTTCTTGATAAGAATGTTACATCCGAACATTATTATAAAGAGGATTACGGCGATCGCAGATGCGTAACCTACCTCATACCTCGCTCCACCGTAGTCTGACAGGTGGTGCATTATTGTATGTGCGGCATAATCGACCGAGGGGAATCCACACAGTGCGTCAACGACCGAGCCAAATCCGAAGGAGTTGGTGATTGCAAGCACCGCACCGAACATAAGCTGGGGACGCATAGTAGGAAGGGTGATGTACCATAGCTCCTGCCAACGGTTCTTAATACCGTCAACTGCCGCAGCCTCATACATCGAGCGGTCGATAGTCTGGAAACCTGCGATGAAGGAAAGGAACGCAGTACCAAGAGAAGTCCAAAGAGCAACGACGATACAAAGACCCATTACATAATCGGCATTCTGGAACCAAAGTATAGGCTCGGTAATAAAACCATATTTAATCAATATTGCGTTTACCCAACCGTAGGAGTCAGAGGAGAACAGGGTTTGCCAAACCAAATATGCCTGACCTGAAATGGAGGGGGCGTAGAATACAAGGGTAACAACCGCACGAATCTTGGGAGGAAGTTCGTTGATGAACCACGCAACAAGAAGTGCAAGTATGTAGGATACAGGGCCTGTTACAGCCGCAAATATCAACGTGTTCTGGCAGGCGAGAATGAATATCTCGTCGTCAAGGAACAATCTCGTGAAGTTGGACAGGCCCATAAAGTGAGGAACCTGCAACATATTGAAGTCGGTAAGACTTAGGATAATCGAAAGAATAACAGGTAGGACTGTAAATATTATAAAGAGAAGAAGGAACGGAGCCAACATAAAATATGCCGTCTTGTTGTTTTTCATCTCTTCCCAGACCCATCTAATCTTCGACACTTCCGAACGCTTTACCGGACGGCTTGTCTCTGAGTTTGTCTGTGACATTTTTTTCTCCTTTACTCATTTGTCTTGTAGGATTCGGCAAGTTGCGGAGGCTCGTCATCTGCTGATGCGGGCACCCAAAGTCCGAATTCCTGACGCTTGCGGGCAATTTCGGAGTTGATAGCGTCTATGTAACTCATCATTGAGTCATGAGCGTTTGCACCCTTATTTACAACGTCAAGGAACGCAAACTGCAAATATCTATTGTAAATGTAAGAACCGGGATAGTTTACTATCGAAGAAAGATGGTCCATCTGGTTCATTATCGCTGCCTTTTCCTTTGCAGTCCAAGACAGGTTGTTGATAGCATTCAGGTTTGCCGTTCCGTACTTTGCAGAAGGTCCGATAAGGGCAACCATTCTGTTACCGTACTCTGCCTGAGACTCTGCACTGGTTTCCCACTGCATAAACTGCCAAGAAGCAAGCAGGTTGTCACATCCGTAGAGTATTACAAGCGAGGAGATTCCGGCAATAGCGTCATAATTGAAACTGCCATCTTCTCTAAAGGATCCGGGCAAGGAGCAGAACTCCCACAGACCCTCAATCTCGGTCGCATATACAATAAGTTGGTTATAAAGGCTTACATAGTCACCGATTATTACAGGCATCTCACCGGTTCTAAAACGGTTTGCCGCATCAAAAGAAACGGGGAAGGAATAGTCGGTGTAAAGTCGGCAGGTAAACTGGAATGCCTCAATTGCTATGTTGGAGTCAAGGTCTATTCTCGCACCTGCATAGTCGCTTGAGTAAAGGTTTTCATCAGTGTACTTCCACATACTTCCGCCCTTTTGATAAATCATATACTCAAGAGCGCTTATATAAGTAACACCGATATTCATATTGTTAGACTGAAGAACAGGGAGTATCGAAAGCAAATCGTCCCAGGACTCGGGTACTTCCTGGCCAAGTTCGGCAAGAACGTCCATACGATAGAACATCATCGCAAAACTCATAGTATCCGGAATTCCATAGGAAACATCAAGCAGGGTTACGGTATCCATAGCCGCATCAGCAAAGTTTTCTGCTATGACATCGTTAAAGGGACGGGAGGTAAAGGTCAGATTTTCCTCACCCTTATAGGTGGTGGTGTTCTCGACAGAACCATCCGAATACTTATACGTATAATAGGTAGTCTTGAAATAATCGTTATTCTCTTCTGCCCAGTTATCAGTAACCTTTGCGTTACCGCTAATACCAACAACGGCATCACGGATAGCATAGTTGATTACGTCCGCAGAACCAAGTCCCATATAAACATCAGGTCCCTTGCCGGAAAGAATAGAGGGAAGAAGCGTACCACCCGTTACGAGTTTAAGTGCCACTGCAACGCCGGTGTTATCGGTGAAACTACCGTGAGCGTCTATCATTGTACGCCAGATCTGCGACTGGTCACGACCGGTTGCAAGCCATACGTCGATAGTAGGAGTGTTTTCGTCAGGTATGGTGGTAAGTCCCATCTGGTTGTAGTCGGTGAAGAAGGATGCAAAGAATGCACGAATCTCAAACCAGATGCTTTCAAAGAATCCAGCCACCGCGGCAGGAAGTTTCGAGTTGTCGCAAACAACCGAAGATCCATCAGAAGTTGTAGGAATTACCCAAATAGAATCAACGGTTATCGAACTCGCCTTAGATGAGTTAATCCAAGTACCGAGAGTACCGAGATAGGATTTGAGCGTGGACATATTGGCTGCGATATGCTCGCCCTTGTCCTTACCCATAGTGTGAAGGAGAACCGCAATGGTCTGAAGGGTTGCAATATGCGAGCCGTTTGTACCACAAAGTTCCTGAAGTCCGTTCTTAACATCCATAAGTTCAAGAGCCTGCTCAAGAAGATCAACGAGAACGTCAGGCATCGCTTCTGCAAAACCATAGTCACGATACTCGTCAGGCTCGGTTCCTGTAAGTTGGAGGATGCGGAGGTAACAAGCGTTGATAACATTAAGGCTATCTTCAACTCGCTTTATATAATTTTTAAGCGTACCAAGCGAACACTCAAGGTAAAGAGTATATTCAACGCCCTCCTCAAAGTAGAACATGAAGGGCTGCTGATCCTTCAAACCAACAAAGGTGGACTGCCAAGCATCGTTATACTGGAACTCTGCATCATAAGCCTCAATAAAAGGTACAGCAGGTGTGCTACCGTAATGTCCACCAGACAGTTTAACCGCACGGCAGACATACATACCCTGCAACGCAATCTGCTTAAAACGCATTGCAAAGTTGTAAAGACCGCTCTCACTAACCTTGAATTTATAAGCCGCCCACTGCCCCACTGCACTGTAACTGTTTTCACCAATTACGTTGTAAAGTTGTGAACTGGGAGAAATGGGAGTGTTTATAGCAGAGGTGTTATCATTGGTGGGGGCAACAGAGGAATCCGAAATAAGATCGGGGAACTCAGCCTGAATCTCAACTATGCTACCGTTTACTGCGGGCTTGTATCCATTTTCTTTATACTTTTCAAGCAAGGACTCGTAAGAGAGAATGCTGTTGGTCTCGGTGGCAGGAATGAGTTCTATGGACTTGATAACCATAGGCTCACGCTTTGCCTCAAGGGTTATAGTACGAGTACCTTCTGCCATAAAGAAGGAGAAGTATCCACTGTAATAACCGGTAGAATCCGCGATGTGATAGGTATTCCAAGAAGGAAGTTCTACATAGCCGGGAGCCATCGAGTTACCGTTTATATCCTGAGAGAGGGTGTATGTAGTAACGGTTTCATAGCCGTCAACAACCTCGGTAACTATCTTGAGATATGCATTCTCGGTCTGTTTGTATTCAACATCGTAGGAGTCCGCCTTGCCGGGCACGGCAACAGGATCGGAAACCGAAATATTATCATACTTCCAGTTTTTGTTGAAATTTACGGTGCTCACCTCGCCAAAGGGAATCCTTCCGTCAATAAGCAGTTTTCTCTCAATAGAAGAAATACTACTCTCGGAAGTCTTTACATCAAAATACTCGATTTTGATAAAATAGAGTCCCACCTGCTCCTTAGACAATGTAACCTGCCAGGTGACGGAGCCGGACGCAGGGAGATATATAGCATTCTCCTCGTTTTCCTCTCCAAAGTTTGTCCAGGCGTCAGGATACTCGGACTTGCCGTTTTGGCAAAATTCGCTCTCGGCAACAGTTTGCCCATCGGTTGTAGAAAGAATATCCACAACAATGGGAGAAAGAGTGCTCGAGTCAAATCCAGCATACGTTGCCAAATAATCGTCGTAGGATAGTGTTCCTACAAGCGACTCCATCTCCTCAAGAGTGGACGCAGAGAAAGGATTTTTCTCCGTCGGATCAACCTTGATAGAGGCGGCAGAACTGCTGAAGCCAAAAACGCTGAGCAACAGTGTTACAGAGAGAATAAGGCAAATTGCTCTCTGCAAGTTTTTGTTCTTCATAATCTGAATTCCTCCAAAAAATTTTTTATACTCGGGTGCCGTGGCATCTGCCCGGCGATATTATCACCGTGAAACCTGTGTTCGCCGTGAGGCCTCATGATGATATTACCGCCAATGGAACCTTTTATATGACAAGATTATAACATAAGCGGATACATTTGTCAATAAAATAAATGCGTGGGTGCATACGCAAATTTTATAATATGGTAAAGATGTTATGCCACGGGCTTTTTACAATGTAAACTATTATTTACATCGCAAAACTGAAACCGCCAAAAATAAATCGATGTGTTAATTATATTTTAACTAAATTGGTGAATTTTATCCTAAATTTGACACACTTTTAAGGCGTGTTAAATAACCTTTAACTAAAGAACTTGTTTTTTATTTGCAAATATTGAGGTAAATCCCTTTTATTTATATTGCACAAAAGTTTTATGAAAATTTCTACACATTTATTTTCCTTTATGGCGATTGGCTATTTGTAATTTAGGATAAATTCAGTGTTTTTTTACAAGTCGTTGACAAATCAAAGTGATTTCTGCTCATATTTAATGCGAAAAACAGTCACAAAAAGTCGGGAATTTCAAGGGCTTTATGAAGAAAAAACTCCCGAAAATGCCGTAGTCAGTTCCGACATTTCAGGAGTTTATTTCTTTTTGTTTTCCTATTGGTTTATTATTATTGAGGGTTAGTTGAACGATTTTTGAAGGATATGTTTTACAAAAAAAACAACTATCCTCTTTCAAAAAATATTATCACATTTACTTGTTTTATAGCAATTTCAACTAAGAATTTTTATAGAGGTGCTAAACAATAAAGCCTCCTGCTATAACTACACCATCCTTGTATAGTACCGCCGACTGTCCTGGTGCAACCAAACCAAACGGCTCGCAAAGTTCAAGACGGCAACTATCATCACCCTTAAAATGAGCAACCGCCTTCACCTTTATCGCCCTATATCTGAGTTTGACAAAAACTTCCAACGAGGTCTCTTTCTTTGGCTCTGCCATCCCGGAATAAACAAGTTGTTTTACCTCGACATTCGACGTAGGCACTACCTCCTTAGAAAGAGTAACCGTATTCTTCTCTCCGTCAATTTTGCTGACAAATGAGCGATAGCCAAGGGAGATACCAAGCCCTTTACGTTGTCCGACGGTGTAGTGTATTATACCTTTATGTTTGCCGAGAATTTTACCATCTTCGTCAACAAAATCTCCCTCGGGCATACTGCCAATTTTGCGCTCGATATATCCAACATAATCATTGTCGGGGATAAAGCAAATCTCCTGGCTTTCTTCGATGTCTTGTGGTACAATTCCCTTTTCTATGACTCTTGACGCTACATTTGATTTCACCTCATCATAGAGTGGCAAAACCAACATCGACAGAACATCTTGTCCAAGGCGATAAAGCATATAGGTTTGGTCCTTGCCTTCATCAAGTGACTCAGCAAAAGCTAATCGCAACTCGCCATTATCAACCCTCTCTACAATTCTGGCATAGTGCCCTGTGGCAATTTTATCAAATCCAAAAGAGAGTGCAAACTCACGAAGAAGTTTGAACTTAACCTCTCTGTTGCAAACTATGCAGGGGTTTGGCGTTCTTCCGCTTGCGTATTCTTCTAAAAAATTCTTTTTTACAAACCGAGAGAACAATTGCCTTCCGTCTATCTCGTATAGAGGTATACCAAGTTTAGATGCGACAGAACGGGCAGGCTCTAAATCGGTGTGCTCGTGCATAGTTATAACTGCACCGCTAACCTCGTGCCCCTGTTCAATCAGTTTCAGGGCGGCAAAACTGCTATCTATACCGCCGCTCATTCCAACCAAAATTTTCATATTATTTCAGATAAAATTGTTCCATAATCTTTATTTTCTACCATTTTCAGGCTTTTTTCGACTTTTATATTCTATATTTTTCCGTTTTTACTAAAAACGGGCACTTGCACAAAAGCGTGCGGAGTGCCCTATTGGAATATTACTCCTCGTCCTCATCAGGCTCAGGCAGTTCAAAGTCGATAGGTCTGCCGATGCGGGTGTAGTAATCGGCTATCGCGTGCTTTACCGCTTCCTCGGCAAGAACAGAACAGTGTACCTTTACCGGAGGAAGTCCGTCAAGGGCTTCAACAACCACCTTGTTTGTAAGTGCGAGGGCTTCGCTGACTGTGTGTCCCTTTATAATCTCGGTTGCCATCGACGAGGTAGCAATTGCCGCGCCGCATCCAAAGGTCTTGAATTTGCAGTCGGTTATTACATCGTTTTCGTCAATCTTGAGATATATTCTCATTATATCTCCACATTTAGCATTACCTACCGTGCCGACGCCGGATGCGTCCTCTATCTCACCCACATTTCGAGGGTGAGTAAAATGGTCCATTACCTTTTCACTGTATTGCATTTTTATTTCCTCAATTCTTAAGTTTTATATGGTCCTCCCACAGCGGACTGAGATTGCGCAGTCGCTCAATAATCGGGGGGACGGTTTCTATAATATAATCTATATCCTCATCGGTTGTATCATGGGACAAGGAAAATCTAATAGAGCCGTGGGCTTTCTCGTGGGGGACGCCTATTGCAAGCAAAACGTGGGAGGGATCAAGCGAGGCAGACGAGCAAGCCGAACCCGTGGAGGCACATATTCCCGCTGCATCAAGCATCATAAGTATGCTCTCGCCCTCAATAAATTCAAAACCTATATTCACATTTCCCGAAAGTCTGTGTTCGAGGCTACCGTTAAGTTTGGAGTATGGGATTTTGGTAAGTTCTGTAATAAGCCTGTTTCTCATTTTCTCTACCCTATCAAGTTCAGGAATACGCTCTACCGCAATTTCAATAGCACGAGCAAGGCCTACGATGTAGGGCAGGTTTTCCGTACCGCCACGGCGACGGCGTTCCTGTCCTCCTCCGTCAATAAGGTTATCTATTACAAGTCCGCGACGAATATAGAGAAGTCCTATTCCCTTGGGGGCGTGAATTTTGTGTCCCGACATTGCGAGCATATCTACTCCAAGTGTCGAAAGGTTTATCTCTATATTTCCAACCGCTTGCACAGCATCGGTAAACATCAGCGCTCCGTGAGAATGGGCAATCTCGGCTATCTCTCTTATAGGCTGGATAGTTCCGATTTCGTTGTTTGCAAACATAACCGCTACCAATGCAGTATTATCGGTCACTGCCTCGCGGAGTTCGTCCATATTGACAATGCCCTCAGAATCTACGCCTACATAAGTGACCTCGTATCCATCTCGCTCAAGAGCCCGACAGGTATGGAGTACAGCATGATGCTCTATTTTGGTGGTGACGATGTGGTTTCTGCCCTTGCGTTTGCACATTGAAGCCGCGCCCTTTATCGCCCAGTTGTCACTCTCCGTACCACAGGAGGTAAAATATATCTCATTAGAACGGCATCCCAGCGCTTTCGCTATGCGTTCTCTTGCAGAATCGAGCAAATTCTTCGCCTCATATCCCTTGTCGTGTTGGCTTGAGGGGTTGCCCCAGGCAATCTCAAAACAAGGCTGCATTTCCTCGACAACTTCCCTGCTTATGGGAGTGGTCGCTGCATTATCTGCATATACAAATCTTGCCATAATTTTATTTCCTCATTTTGCCACATAAAAGCGGCAAATTTCATTTTTTTATCCTTAAAAAAGAGTATTTTTTCTTCGGACTTTATTGTATACTATTTTTGTGTATATTTCAAGAGGTGATGAAAAAAACATAAGGTTAAAATGTTAATTTTTTATGAACTTGTTTATTATTCTCTTGATATGCACAAGAATATACTTGCTTATTCTTGACATAATTATGAATATTATTTATAATATATCCGTTAAAGTTTTTAACCGAAAGCGAGAAAATTATGTTTACAATTGGAATAGATCTTGGTGGTACTAATATAGCCGTCGGTCTTTGCAACGAGGAGTTAGAGATTGTTGACAAGAGCTCTGCGCCTACCCTGGCGGAGCGTGATGCAGAAGAGATAGTCAAGGATATGGCTGCTCTTGCTATGAAGATTGTCGAAAGAAATTCGCTCACACTCGGGGATATATCCTACGTTGGAATTGTCGCCCCTGGTACGGTCAACTCAGAAAGCGGCATCGTTGTGTATTGCCCCAACATTAAAATGTCCGATTACCCTCTTGTGGAATCCTTTAAGAAATACTGCCCTGTAAAGGAAGTATATATCGCAAACGATGCCAATGCTGCGGCCCTCGGCGAGGCGCTTGCCGGCTCAGGCAAAGGAGCGTCCACGCTGGTTATGATAACCCTCGGAACGGGTGTCGGTGGAGGAGTTATTCTCGACGGCAGAATTTTCTCGGGTGGACAAAGCCCAGCAGGAACAGAACTCGGTCACACGGTTATCGTGGCAGGTGGCAGGCAATGTTCCTGTGGTAGACGTGGCTGTTGGGAGGCGTATTCCTCCGCTACTGCCCTTTCAGCCTTGACACGCGAAAAGATGAAGGAACTTAGCCTAAAGGGTATCCCCTCTCTGCTATTTGAGGAAGAGAGAAGAAGAAAAAAGATTTCGGCACGCACCGCCTTTGATGCTATGAAAAGGGGCGATGTTTTTGGCAAAATGATAGTCGATGAATATATAGAGTATTTGGCGGTGGGTATTACGAACATGATAAACATTTTCCAACCCCATATTCTATGTATTGGTGGTGGTATTTGTAACGAGGGAGAAACCCTCACTCGTCCTCTTATTGAGATAGTAGAACGCGAGCAATACACAAGGGCAAGTAAGGTAAAGACAAAGGTCGTCATAGCCTCCCTCGGAAATGATGCGGGCATCATAGGTGCGGCAGCTCTTGGACGATAAAAATGCCAAAAACTCTACACGGGTAGGGGTTTATAGAATAAAAACGAGGATTAGCGATTTGTTCGCTTGTCCTCGTTTTTTTCTTCGGGGCTCGCTTTATTAACAGAACATTAAAATATTGTTTAAGTTTTATTATTGAACAATGTAATAAAATAAGATAAAATAAGAGAGTAAAGTTATAACTATATCGCAAAAGCGGTTTGGAGGTTAATTTGAATAGACTTTTATCTATTTTATTAATAATATCCTTGCTTATGGGGTGTTTGCTTTCACTCCTTTCCTGCGGTGACACCACGCCTCCCGACGGGGAAAATCCTGACCCAAATCCTACCCCACAAACTCCAACAGGTCCTACGATAAAAATACCTGAATACGGTGATTGGAACAGAGGAACTATCGCATTTACCGATCTTTCCTACACTCGTCCCGCCGTAGATGTAATACTCGGTGATTTTGCAAATGTAACCGAGGTTATTACCGTAAACGAGGTTAGTTTTGAGAATCAGGTTGAAAAAATCGAGGCACTTGAAGAAGGATACGAAAACTTCTTCTCTATGTATTCTTTGACCGAGATATACACCTCCAAGGACTCGTCAAATGTATTTTGGCAGACCGAACACGAATACCTCTCGACCAGATATCCTGAATTTTCAAAAGCGGTCGAGGATATGTATGTAGCGGCGGCTAAGTCGGAGCATCGAAGCCGTTTTGAAAACGAATATTTCGGAACTTCGCTGGAAGAGTATGTGGACGGCGGAATATACACAGAAGAATTGGTGGCTCTTTTGGCAGAAGAGGCAGAACTCGAAGCTCAAAACAGTGCAATTTCTGTTTCTAACGTAGAGATTTCATACATCATTGGTAAGAAAACCTTTACAGGTACTGTTGAAGAGGTTTTGGAAGCCATAAAGACGGAATACGGTGAGAAATCCTCTTTTTACAGAAATGCTCAAATAGCCTGCCCAAAAATATTTGAAACCAAAAAGGTCGAGATACAGGCCGATCTTTTCGTAAAACTCGTCAAAGTTCGTTCGCTTATAGCCGACGAGATGGGGGCGGACAGTTACACCGAGATAGGTTATGAAAACAGCGGTCACGACTACTCGCCCGAAGAAATGCTTGCATTTTTAGATGATATCAAGGAAATTTACCTTCTTTATCTCAAACTTTGGTACTCAAAATTCGAGTCGGACGTCAACACCGAATTGACAAAAGAGCAAAACTATATCGACACAGTAAACAAACTTGGAACTCTTTATAAATCCAAGGACGACGATCTTTATGACATATATTCCTATATGCTTTATTACGGATTGTTTGATATAGCGCCAAAGTCGGATAACCGTTTTAACGGCTCTTTTGCGACCTATATTGACAGCAACAACTCCCCATTTCTCTTTATGACTGCGGATAACAAGCAATACGATTATCTGACTCTTTCGCACGAGTTCGGACATTTTGCAGATATGTATAAGAATGGCGGAAGTAGTGGTTCGATAGATTTATCTGAGGTATCCTCGCAGGGACTTGAATACCTGACTATGAATATGCTTATCGAACTTATGAACGAGGAAAGCCACCGTATTCTTGTGAACAAGGCTATGGATGATGCGCTAAACACGCTGATGTTCCAAGGATTCTACGCTATGTTTGAGCATCTGGTTTATGACCTTGATTACAGTGAGATAACCAGAGAGAGATTGGACGAATGTGTATCCGAGGCGTGCGAAAAGGTCTTTGGCGCTTCCTTTGAGGGCTTTGACTCATTGGAAATTACAATGATAGTTCATATTATTGAATATCCTTTTTATGTTCAGTCCTATTGCACCTCGTTGGTTTCGGCACTTGAAATATACTATATGGAAGTTGAAGAGCCCGGCACAGGCTTTGCCGCCTACAAGAATATGCTATCCGCCATAGGCGAGGGGCTTGGCTTTATTGACACCCTTAATGAAGCGGGCATAGAATCTCCCCTGCGTAAAGGCGCACTTTTAAGCCTGGCAGACGATATTCATTATTACTACTTCGGCAAACCTTTTATAGATAGTGATAGTGGAAATAATGCGGCGTAGCGTGATATAGAAATTAACAAGTCAACTCTTATAAATTAAATATAGCAAGGGGCTGAGTCATTAAGAATTCAGATGAACCAAGGTTTTTTGGGACTTTTGGGGCAAAAAATCTGAATTCTTAGTGCGAAGCGCCTTTGGGACTCGCTTGATTTAGAGCAGAAATCGTCGGCTGACGAGCGATAGCCGTACAAAAGTACGGTGAGCGAGGAAACGGCGATAGAATAAAAACACCATAAAATGAAGAAAACCGGTGGTTTTCAACCTTAATTTTCTTCAAATTTGTAAAAAACACAACCGAGGTGCTGCGTAATACAACACCTCGGTGTTTTTATTCGGTTATGCCTAA
>JAZUPL010000055.1:0-4053 GCA_045605175.1 Eubacteriales bacterium
CTTTGAAAAGCCCACATACCTGCCGTTTACCCAAAGATAGAAGAAAGAATCGACACCGTCGAAATTAAGATATACCTCACGGCCGGCCCATTCTGCCGGAACTGTAAATGTACGGCGATAAGAGCCTACTTCGTTACGGTATTTGTATGTAGTATGATGCTTGGCAGGTTCACGCATTACACCCCCCTTCCAGTCACCTACTGCAACCTGATGCTTGAAGATGACAGGCTGGTTCACATAGATTGGCGTACCGTATTTCTGTGAGCCATCCGGCTGCAGGCCATATACATTCCAGTTCATCGGAACCTGTACATCATCCCATGCCGAAACATCGTAATCAGTCTTGAAGAAATCCACCGGACGTTCCCAGGGGTTGGCAACCCAGTTGAACTTCCATGTACCGTCAAGCGACATGTAGTACTCACTGTTTTCGGGAAGCACCTTACGTGCATTCTCCTCGGTTGCGAAATTAAAGAACCAAGCCTTGGGCTGCTCTTTATTAAGTGCCAATTCCGTAGGAGACTCCCACTCTACAAGACCGGCCTCCTGCCCTTTCACATAGCCATAGCCACGTGGAGCATCGACATCGCCGTAGGCAAAGCCATTCAAAGCCTGGCCGAAGCTTGCAGACGACATCATAAGCATCGCGGCAACAGCATAAACAAATCTTTTTTTCATAGTCAGTTATATTGGTTTTAGTTAAATGATACACGCATATATGCGCACACGCGCACAAAACTTTGTAAAGTTAATACATTTTTCCTTAAACAAAAACTATTCGGCAATTTGATTATCTCAATCAAGCCAGGCTATTTTCCTATCCAATACTCCTCTATCAATCCCTGATACATTTCGGGATCTCCAAGAACTGCTTTTCTGCACTCTTCCAATATATACCTTTTCAATTCAACAGGAAAATCAACGACCTTCTCCCAACACTCCAACCGTCCGATATACATGCCGTTGAATGTTGTCGGTGATGTAAGATTCAGATTTCCCTTCCTGCCGCATTCCGTGTATTCCCCATTCCGGAACACATAAACGCCATAGTCAACAGGCAGAATACGCCAAGTTCCGCAACGCAGTTTCTGCGCCCTAGCACAGCAATACTCCCCATTCTCTCCATAAATTTTAATGGACGGAAAATCATTGGCAAAAATCCTTTCACCTATACGGTAGGACGTATATACCCAAACACCTTTAAGCTCCTCGTCCGCCACACGCCCATTACCAATTTGGGCAAAAAGCCATACAGGAACAAAAAACACGGCAAATGCCGACAAGACATTTAAAGAAAAAAACTTTTTCATCACAAATACAAATCAAATTACAACGTACTTATAAACGCATCCCATTCTTTTGCACCACCTTTCTTTCCGAAAACCTTTCCATAAAGCCGGCTCCTGGTACTGGAGATGCTGCTCACCTCTCTACACAAAGCATTGGCAATCAGCACGGGAGAGATATTTACCTTAAGCAACAAACAAACATGATATTCATGTCTGGACATATTATAAAGTTTATAAAGACGGTTTGCAAAATCAGGATAAACAGGCTTTACCATTCGTTCAAGTTCATCGAGTTCTGAATCCTTCAGAGCGTCTCCCCTTTCAAGACGCATCTTGAATGTCAGGTAATATTCCGATGCAAAAAAATCTCTCTCAACCATCCTCATCGCCTGTACCACTGGTTTTGGCCTCAAACGGTTCAGCTCCTCTATATGTTCAAGCTCGCGCTTTATCAGCCTCGATTTCTTTATTATATGACGGACATAGAAAACGAGCAACAAAGCCACAAAAACAAGCACCACTACCAGCACATACATATTCTGGTTCATACGCATCAGTTGCTTCTCACTTGTCGAGAAGATGAAATTCTTAGAATTCTTTTCCCCGGAATCTATATTCTCCTTCACTGCACGTCTTATTTCATCCTTTCGTGCAGCAGTCATACTGTTAGTCTTCATCCATATCTCCTGCTCAAGATTATTGAATACCATATAAACGGAATCGTTCATCAATCTGAAATGCCTCATGAACCGCCCATTCTCAACAAGCAACGTATCCTCAACATCGTTTATAAAAGTATAGCGTTCATATTCCAAAGGGACTATCATGGTTTCCGAATCAACAGTCAGCAATTCCGCATAATAGAAAGTACTATCCGCATCATATATCTTACAACGCGTGTATCCCCTATCATTCGGATATAAAGCTTCGTAACCCGTGGGGAAAATTATCTTTTTCAACACCCACGCACCTACCATATCATTATTTACACCACTATTTCTATCAGAACACGAGCCTAACAGCACAAATACAGACAGAAACGATAAAAAGCAAAAAGTCCTGTTCATGCGTCATTGATTTGTGCAAATATAAATATTCCGACATTCCCAAACCATTATCTGTGTTTGCAAAATGTTCGCATCACATATGCAAAATGTATGCGAACAAATATCACTTGCGGATATACGGTTTTATCAACTGAGATATGTAAACAAAAAATAAAAGCCACACCGAACCGGTGTGGCTTTTATTTTAATAACGAAGCTAAATTAGTTCTTAGCAGCCTCGAGAGAAGCCTTACGGAAAGCCTTCATAGCCTTCTCAAGCTCCAAAGAAGCCTTACGTGCGCGTGTACCTGCAGCCTTGTTACCCTTCTCAGCCTGTGCTGTTGCGTCTGCTGCAAATGCAGCATAAGTCTCCTGGATTTTCTCAATGAGTTCTTTCATAATACCTTCTGTTTTTTTGGTTAACGATGCACAAAGATAACAAAAATCACAATATCAAGGCATAATTGGGCCTTTTTTTGCAAGAAAAGATGATTTTTTTATAAAAAGAGGATATATTACAGCATAAAATGAAGATAAAGCATGACTAATCAACAGATAAAGAGTCGCATTTGCCCATAAACAGGAGAAAAAACAACCTTAGAAGCCAAACGCGACACTGCAAATTTACTTTTTAGCCACCACCTTTATCTGTACTGCTCCACAAAATCGAGAATCGCACCCTCTATAAGAGCGTGTCCTTTCTCGTTAGGATGTATCCCATCTTCACATATATAATCGGAGAAATCTTTCTTCTCCAGAAAAACCGATGTGATGTCAATGACTGGAACTCTCTTCTGCGCTCCCAAACGGAAAATCTCCATGTTGTATCTTTCGTGCCAGCGGTCAATGGAAAGCACGCTTCCTCCTAACCAACGCAACACATTATCGCTGTTTATTCCACGGGTTACATGGTTGAAGAAGCGGTTCGGTTCCAACACTGGCAAAGAAAGCAATACAGGTTTGGAACCCAATGATTTGACATTGTCTATTAAAGCAGAATAGTCCGATACGAATTGCGGTATCGGTGTATTAGGCAGATGCTCTTCGTCGGGTGATTCCGCAATAGCCTTCCAATTGTAATCGCAATCGTTGCCGCCATATTCGAACAACACGAAATCGGCTTTTCTTATCTTCTCCACATAACGCCCAAGAAGCTTGATGCCATGCGATACCACACCGCCGAACCTTGCAAAGTTCTCAACCTCAATATCGAGTTGTCTGCGGCAACGCGCAGCAAATCCCATATTGCTTATCTTATATTTCAGACCGCCCGCAGGCGAATTCTCTTCATCGACCACGATTCCTTTCATCACAGAATCGCCGAATGCACATACGTTCCTCAGTTCAAAATTCATCTTGCATATTATTTTCGGTGCAAAATTATCATTAGAACAAGCCTCAGGGAAAAAAGAGGGAAATTGCACCGCCAAACTTGGCAAAAACCCCATATTTGGGGTGAAATCCGGGAATATTTGCGCCAAATCAAGACTCAATAGCAAAAAGGTGTGGATTGAGATGATTTCTCAAACAACTTTTCGTTCAAACAGCGGGGAGAGGATAACTCGCTATTCACGAAGAAACATTATCACGTATATGCACCGCTCAAACAAATCCTCTCCTTATCCGATGTTTGAACGGTTGTTTGCTGTAATTTGACTTTGTCTAGTCTGCTTGCGTTCGTGGTGCAATTACAAACGGGTTTGTATTGCACTCACTTA
>JAZUPL010000056.1:0-38890 GCA_045605175.1 Eubacteriales bacterium
GAGCTATTTTGTCTTAGCTTCTTCTTACTTTTTGAGTTCTTTTCTTTCAAAGTGTATTAACGAGATCTCTGCACAACCATTGGGTTTTCCCAATAGTTCATGCTCGAAATTTCATGTTGTTCAATTTTCAATGATCGATGCCCACAGTTGGTGAGCCTATCCATTATACTACATACTTTTTTATTTGTCAAGAGGTTTTTTTATTTTTTTTGCATTTTTGCGAATTAAAATATTGTTTATATAAAATAACTAAAACAGGGAGGATTTGCTATGGTTTCTATATTCATTAGAACAATACTTATATACATTTTGCTCAATGTAGTATTAAATATTATGGGTAAAAGGCAGATAGGCGAGCTTGAGGTCGGCGAGTTGGTATGCACTCTACTCATTTCCGAGATTGCTGCAATACCTATCTCAGACCCCAACATTCCTCTGCTTTGGGCGATAGTACCAATATTATTTATCTGTGCTATCGAGGTTGCTATTTCGGCTATCAAAAACCGTTCCACCTTCGTAAAACGGGCTGTTGAGGGAAACAGCCTATATATAATATATAAAGGTAGGCTTCGACAAAATGTTTTGCTCCAAAACAGAATTTCTATAAACGAGGTGCTTACCGAAATGCGTATTCAGGGCTTTGGGGGGATTGAGGACATAGAATACGGAATTCTTGAACAAAACGGAAAAATATCTCTTTTTGATAAGAACACTACTCTTCACCACTTTTTGGTCATAGATGGTGAAGTGAACAAAAATGCCATGCGAGAACTTGGATATAACGAAAGGTGGTTAGAAAAGATTTTAAGAGAGGAAAACATTTCTCTTGCGGAGGTTTTCTTGCTTTCGGTAGATGATGACGGACAGAGGAATATAGTCAAAAAGGAGGTGGAAAGATGAAATCAATTATAGTTTCCGTAGGAGTCCTTTTATTTTTGCTGGCAATTGTAATAACCAACACGATTTTTATAAACCTTGTGGTCGGGGGGCTTGAAAAAAGTCTTGAACAGGTGGAAACCTTGATTGGCTTCGAGCAAACCTATGACGAATATTTGAAAAACGAGCGTTGGTTATCCTTAACCGTGGACGATATGAGAATGCAAAACATAGAAAACGCTTTTGTTGTTTGCGTTGAATACTCAAGGCAGGGTTTGTCCGAAGAGGCGACGATAGAAAAAAGCCGCCTGTTGTCCGAATTAAGACAAATGAGGCGGCTTTGCGGTTTTAATATTAAATCTATAATGTAATTAGGAAAATTCGGTCATATCCGAGCGATAGGCGACAAGACGCATAATGGAGTAATATTCCTTTGACAAGTCCTCACAAGCAAGAATACCAACCTTGGATTTAAGCGCCTTTACTATGTATTCGGGATTTAAGAAGCAGGACTGATCGGCAGAAAGAGTGGCATTTACCACCAACTCGCCGTCAACATACCTGACGGATGCAGAATGAATAAGAGGACGAATGTCGGTAAGGGCTACCTCGCCCGACTTCTTTCTTTTTTCCACCTCTACCCTATCGGATAGCAACACTTCCTCGCATCTTTGCGCCATATCCTCTGATGCGTCAAGCGTGCCTATGCGAATTTCATAGGATAGCCACTTCAGGTCGGTCAAGGGTGTGTTGGGATAATACGCATCCAAAACCTGCATTTCATCGGTCATATTGGCGTTTAATCTCTCCTTTACCTCATCGGGGGAAATATCGTCGATAAGGCGAATGTCAAGAAACTCGGAGGCGCTCTCCGTACCTATGGACAGGGGGGCGGCAAAAATCATTTTCGGCTTGGGATTGAATCCAGGAGTGTACCAAAGAGGAAGTCTTGCCCTGACTATTATTTTATGCATTGTTCGTACTAAATCAAGGTGAGAGATATACTGCAGATTTCCCACCTTCTTAAATTTAATACGCATTGTAAGATAGGGCTTATCAGGAGTTAGTTGCACCATCTGTTTTTACCTCCCAATTTATTCGCTCCACAACCGCTACAATGCTCGGCACAGGAGGGTGTGGTTTTGCCTGCGTATGCCTTCTCCCTCTCGCGAAGTAGGAACTGCTTTGTAACACCGCAGTCGATAATATCCCAAGGAAGCACCTCGTCAAGGGCAAATCCACGAGTTGTATAGAATGCAGGATCAACGCCTGTGCGTTCAAAGACATCTATCCAGCGATCATAGTCAAAATACTCGTCCCAGGCATCAAACATAGCGCCCTCTTCGACCGCCAAGGCGATAGCGGGAGCAAGACGGCGGTCACCACGGGCAAGGACTGCCTCGATAAAGGAAACCTTGGCATCGTGGTAGGTGTATCTTATCTTTCTATCGGTGATACAGGAGCGAAGATGCTCCTGTTTTTCTATAAGCTGCTCGAAACTATCCTGCTTTTCCCACTGGAAGGGTGTAAAGGGCTTTGGCACGAAGCAGGATACACTGATAGTAACGCTAACACCCCTCGGTCTTTCTGCCTTTGGCAGAGTATAATATTCCTTTATAACACCCGAGGCAAGTTTGGCTATTCCCTCGATATCCTCCAGTGTTTCGGTAGGCAATCCGTTCATAAAGTAGAGTTTTACACTACTTTTACCACCACGGAAGGCTATTCCCACCGCACGCATAAGATCTTCCTCGCACACGTTTTTGTTAATAACGTCGCGGAGTCTTTGTGTGCCTGCCTCGGGGGCGAATGTCAAACCTCCCGTACGCACGCTTGACACCTTTTTCATAAGTTCCTCGGAGAAGGAATCTATACGTAAAGAGGGCAAAGAGAGGCTTACGTGCGCCTGATCTGTCCAGGACAAAAGCCCGTCTGTCAACTCGCGGAGCCTCGAATAATCGCTGATTGACAAGGATATAAGAGATATTTCGTCATATCCTGTATTTTCGTAAAGGCATTTTGCATTTTTGCAAAGGGTTTCGGGTGACTTCTCACGCACAGGTCTATAAACCATACCCGCCTGACAGAAACGGCACCCGCGAATACACCCACGATAGACCTCAAGAACAATTCGGTCATGCACGGTTTCTATATACGGCATAATCAACTTTTCGGGATAGGGGGCAGAATCGAGGTCTTCAACTATTCTCTTTTTTATTTTTTTAGGCACGTCGGGATATAGTGGCTCGTATTCCTTAAGTGTTCCGTCCTCATTGTATTCCACACGGTAGAGCGAGGGGATATAAACTCCCTGTATGTGAGATGCCTCGCGAAGAAAAGCAGATCGAGAATAACTGCCATCATCCTTCATCTTGTTATAAAGGTGGCAGATTTCAAGAAGAACCTCCTCGCCCTCGCCTATGTTGATTAGGTCGAAGAACTCGGCTATCGGCTCGGAATTGAATACGCAAGGCCCGCCTGCTATTATAATGGGGGTATCCTCTGTCCTGTCCTTTGCCCAAATCGGGAAGCCTGCAAGTTTAAGCATTTGAAGCGCTGTGGTATAACATAACTCGTACTGCAAGGAAAAGGCCACCATATCGAAACTTGACAGGGCGTCACCACTCTCAACGGCGGTAAGAGGAATGGAATACTCCTCCATTTTAGTCTTCATATC
The DNA here is from genome assembly GCA_045605175.1 of Eubacteriales bacterium. Lineage (GTDB taxonomy): Bacteria > Bacillota > Clostridia > Oscillospirales > CAG-272 > UBA1740. Next base: position 3,554 of record JAZUPL010000056.1, read on the forward strand.
CTCCCACGGAGCATAGACTCGCTCGCACCAGATATCCTTATCCCTATTCAATACATCATAGAGAATTCGGACACCTAAGTTGGACATTCCTATCTCGTAGGTGTCGGGGAAGCAAAAGGCAAAACGGCATTTTACCTCATTCTTATCCTTTACTATACGATTATATTCTCCGCCTATGTATCTGCCCGGCTTGCTTACAGAGCGAAGAACCATTGATATATTTTTTTCTTGTGACATTACTGATTTCCTTTTTCTTTCTTATCTATCCCGAAGCGCAATTTGCTTCTGATATAAAGCACCAGACACCACACCACCTGCCACGAAGCAAGAGCCGAGACCGGTATGACGAACATCTCGCCAAGCGCGATAAGTACGCCAAGCGCAGCGCCTACCATCATTGAAATGAGTTCGGTCACCTCCTGTGTTGCCTGGAAAGCGGTATAATTGCGCGCAAGAATCAGCATATTGAACACCTCTTCCTTGTCAGAATAGGTGACTATGCTCGAATCTATTCGCCTGAATAGACGCTCTTCCCTCTGCGGGGGAACATTTTTCTTCATTATACGGATAACATCCTCGCCCGATGTCAGGAATTTGACAAGTTCGACGGTTATGTTGGGGTCACGAGTATAAATAAGAGGTATTATTTTCTGCTCCTTTAGATATGGAAGAATCATGGTGAATTCCTCGCTAAAGGAATATCTAATAGAAAATCTGACAAAAACTTTCGAGTCCTCTGCTCCGTAAAGAAGTTTCGTAGAGGTGTGGATGGTCACGGGGGTTCTTAAATCCTCCCCGGGAATTTGGACTCCTTTACGCTTCATGTACTCAAGAGTACCTGCGTAAATACGGTGACCGTCAAGAACTCCACTTATGCCGTCTTCCTCAATGACAATATCCTTAGCCTGAGAACTCTTACGTTCAAGAGCCTGCGAAAAGACGAAGTCAAGCGGTCCTCCAACCACCGAAAACAGGGCGTACATATGCTTCATAGCCTTTGGCATATTTCCGGCGTTTCCATAGAGATGAACATTTCGAATACTTACATCCTCCTCTCCAAACACGTCGGTGTCAAGGTAGGTAAGCACGTCTATACTTGAAGCGTCATATAGGGCACGTTCACCTATAAATGTTCCCTCCTCGCTCTCGGATAGTGCCAAGGCATGTTTAAGAGGAATTTTGTGTATAAGAATAGAGAAGGTAGGAACAGCCAACATATATACGACAGCGAATGCCTGCGCACCCGAAGAAAAACCATCACCAAGGAAGAACGACACAACCGACGTAACTATCGCTATACCTAAAGAAATAACAATATTTATTACGGTGTTCATAGAGTTTTCGCGATTTTTGTCGGTATTCTTAAAGAAGCCTGACACAAAGGCTGTCGGGAACATACGTGCAGTAACCGACTTATATTCATCCACCGCTCCATCGAGCGCCAGGTTCTCTCTCGGCAATTCTCTTGTCATTTTCAAGTCAATGACGTTCTTTGCCGTATTACGGGATGCTACACGGAAACTGATAAATTCGGCTTTTATACGGTAATACGATGCGAGAATTGACATAAACACCTGTGTCGCAAAGAGCAATCCAAGTGTCATATATCCACTTATTCCACTGGCGTAGATAATAGCACTATACGAAATTACTACTATCAAAGAAAGTATTATGTTTATCTCGGGTAAAACCGTTTTTCGGGAGAAGGATTTTATTACTCTTCCTATCTCGGGAATGGCGATAAGTGCAAGACAAAGCACAAACTGAAGATCTATGATAAGCGGAGCATAGGGCAATCTGTCAATACCAAAAAACGCAGTTGCTTTTATTCCAAAGAAGCCCATAATCTCCACTGCAAGCAGGGCGGCAAGAACTATTACACAGGAAACAAGGCGCACCTTCACCGACATTAGCCTGTCGAGGAATTTGTCCTTCATTTCGTCGCGTTGGCCGTAATTATTAAACTCGCCACGTGTGTCTGTCGGATCGTCTGCACCGAGAGGAAGTTCCAAGGGATCGCTCTCTCGCTCGGTGGATAGCTGCTCGCTTAGTGTAGGATCTGGCATAACGTAAGGCTCATCGGATGAATTTTCAACCTCTTCGGTAGTAATTTCCACATCGATAGGCGCAAATATATCCACCTCTTCAACAACCACCTCGGTAGTTGTTTCAGCCTCTTCTTCCATTTCGGCAGGAACTCGTGGTGCGGTGGGTATTTCCTCCCCTCCTTCGATATGTTCGCCACCTGAAAACTTGAACATAGTTACGCTCTCGTCAATAGGCTCGACAATACGCTGGGGGGTTGTTGTGACTACGACCTTGCCCACCTCTCCCTCTCGTTCAAGTTCTGCGGTGGGATCAAGCCTGATAGCATCACTCTCCCTACCCAAGGGGGTATTATCCTCGGGTTCGGGTTTCTGTACCGGACGAGGGTCTCCTTTCATACGATAGGTTTCGCTCACCTCGGTAAAACGGGGAACATAGGTTGCACGGATGCTGAACCTATCTTCCACATAGTTTTCGCTGGAATATTTATCGCTTATTTCAAAACTGTCGGGTATCGTAAACTCGCCTTCAGGCTCGTCCGCGGGGGCTGTTTCTGTCGCCTCGACGGTAATTTCCACCTCGGGCTCTTCGTCCTTTATGATAAGAACGCCCTCCTCCTCGGAAATCTCGAAGGTGAGTGCGGTTTTTGGCACTTCCTCGATATTTTCGGGCGGGGTCATTTCGTTTCTGTTTTCGTCCAAATTAAGCACCTCCTTTTTAGTAGGGTTTAATCAATTGTGGCGTTGCTTTGCCACCTCTGCAAAGAGTACAGCGCCTGCACAGGATACGTTCATAGAATTCACCTTGCCGTAAAGCGGAATAGAAAGGACAAAATCGCATTTCTGTCGAACAAGTTTGGATATACCAGAGCCCTCGCTGCCAAGAACAATCGCTACTGCTCCTTTAAGGTCGGTGCCGTAGTAGGCGGTGCCGTCCATATCTGCACCATATATCCAAAGTCCACGCTCTTTAAGAGTATCAATAGCAGTAGGAAGATTGGTTACTTTTGCTATTCTGACATGCTCGATAGCACCTGCCGACGCCTTTGCCACAGTAGTGGTAAGACCTACTGCTCTGCGTTTTGGAATAATAACACCATGGACTCCTGCACACTCGGCGCTTCTAATAATAGCACCCAGGTTGTGGGGATCTTCTATTCCGTCACAAATGACGATAAACGGAGGCTCTTGACACTCCTCGGCATAGGCTAAAATATCATCGATAGAGGAATAATTACGTTCTGCGGCAATCGCGAGAACTCCCTGGTGCTTGCCACCGCCTGACATCTCGTCAAGTTTCGCTCTATCGCACTCGAAAATCGGGATACCTCGCTCTGAGGCAATACCTAAAATCAGGTTGATAGAACCCTCCCTGTCGCCGGTTTGCACATAGAGTTTTTCCACGTCACGGCCACCACTGAGAAGTTCTTTTACCGCATTTCGTCCATAGACGATATTTTCGTCCACTTCTCTGTTTCTATCAAAGGAGCGTCTGTCGGTGCTTGCTCTATCCTGATAGGGGCGAGAATGTCTTCGCCCTCCTTTTTTATTATCCATTTACATATCTCCTAAATACTTATAATAAGAAATAACTATACAGAATAAATTATAACATATATTTTTGCAGTTGTACATATCTTTTTGACAAAAAAATAAAAAATCCACCCTTTTGAGGGTGGATTTTTGTGAGAAGATTAGCCTTCCTTCTTTGCTGCGAAGCAAACGCTGCAATAAACAGGCTTTCCTTCGGTAGGCTTGAAGGGAACCTGGCACTCGCTACCGCACTCTGCACAAACTGCAGCGAACATTTCTCTCTCGCCTCTCTGTGCATTCTTTCTTGCAGCACGGCACTCCTTGCATCTTTGAGGCTTGTTCTCAAAACCTCTCTGTGCATAGAACTCCTGCTCACCTGCTGTGAACACGAAGTCGTTGCCACATTCTTTACACTTCAATGTCTCGTCCTGGTACATCTCTCTTTTTCTTCCTTTTAGGTATATTTTTTGCCCTTAGACGGATTCCAACCGACGCCTTGGTAAACCAATGTTCTCCCTTAAACTACTTGGGCATATAAACTAAGTTGTCAATTTTGATGAGGCTTAAGCCCATCACGAAGTTTGCGAATTATTCGTGCCTTTGCGTTATCCACCGACTTGGCACTTGTCCCGAGCATTGAGGCAATAAGGGCGGTCTTGTTTCCCAAAAGCCAGCCATGAAATACAGAAAACTCAAAGTCGGAGAGCAGGTTGCGTACAGAACGAATAAATTCATCGCGCTCTTCCCTCTTTGCCATAGCATCGGCAATGCTATATGTAACCGCAATTTTCTCAACGTCAACATCGGCATAGTTGGACGCATTCCTGTCAATGCTGCGAATTAAATCGTAAAGAGCACGTGTAACACACACGCGAGCGTATAAACCAAAAGTTACCTTATCCTGCTCTGTATTAAAGGTTTTTGCCGCCTTGAATAGCCCGATGCAAGCCTCGGAAAACGCCTCGTCTAAATGGCTATCAAGCCCAAGACGGTTTATCGTGGTGCGAAGCATGGGTGAATACTGTTCAACAAGAGTATTGAAGGCATAGTTATCGCCCTCGCGAATGCCATATAGCAGCGCATTTACCCGTTCGTGCTCATATTCGCCCATAAATATCTCCTTATGTAAATAATATTATATATTTAATAGAAAGAAAAGTCAATAGATTTTTAATAAAAAATTTACTTCTCTTCAAAAATTCTTACAAAAGATACAGATTTGATAATCGTTTTTTTGTCAATATTTACAAAAAATGCTTATTATGACATAAACTCCATTCTTCCAGTGACGGAAAACAGGACACCACGATACACACCATCGGGTTTCGCCTCATATTTTGTCTTTATCATCTCTGCCTCGGCACGGGAATTCACGGTGACAGACACACTCATCACCTCGCCAAAGCGGTCAAACGCCTCCATAGTGACCTTATATCTCTTGGATTCTGTTTCGGTTATATACGCATTTATTCTTGCACCACGGTTGGAAAGAGTAATATGCCCTATTGCAAGCCTAATACTTCTCTCTCGAAAAGCCGGATCAAGCGTGTCATAAAGTTCAGAGGCTACCATCCTACCCTTGTCGGATATTCCATAATAATGCTCCCCCTCAAACTCGTCGCCCCAGACATGCTCAGACTCCTCTAACTGGCGAAGACACTCGTCATAATCGAAGGATATTTCGTTGGTGTTTTTACGCACTATTTCTATAAGCGTTGTGTGGTCAATTGGCGAGCCGATATTGTCTAAAAGAAAGAGCAAAAACACCTTCATATCCGTGGTGGTGTTCAGCGAAAATTCCTTTTGCTTTTTCATACATTCCCTTTCGATAGCGAGCAATAACCGTGAAAGCGGGCTCTCACGGTTATTACACTGTTAATTAATATTATATATAATTTGAATAGAAATCAGTCTTCCTTATCGAGATAAGACTCGTAGTTCTTCTGCTGTGCCTTGGTATAAATGAAGTGACCAAGTCCGTCAACAGTTATACCCGATATTTCGGTGCTGACATAAACGAAGTTCTGGTTGAAGATGATAGGACAAACGGGTGCACTCTCAACAAGCAGTTTCTCCGCCTTGGCGAGCATATTTGCTCTTTCTTCGCCCTGTGTCTTAAACGCTTCGGTGATAAGAGAGTTGTACTCTGCACTGTTCCAACCTGCGATGTTGACTCGGTTCTCAAGCGTTTCAAAGTCCACGCCGTTGCCACTGAATGCGTTGGCAAATGCGGAAAGTCCTACAAATGCATCGTCACTGTAAAGTTGCCAATCAAGTGCAAGGACGTCAAAATCTCTCTTGCCTGCTGCGGCATTTTTAGCAATAACCTGAATCTCGGAATCATAAATCTCGGTCTTATCAGCCAAGGTGGTGACTATCGAGCCTACCGCCTTAACTTCTACTGTAAAACCAAGTTCGCCCCAAGCAGCAGAAACAAGTTCTGCTATCTTAACACTCTGTTCATCGTTGTTTATGGTGAGAGTAATTCTCTTCTGGCTTGCGGGAAGATTTGCTCCGTCAATCAGAGCCTGTGCTGCGGAAAGATCCTGAGCACCGATAAGAGCCTCTGTCGAGCCACCGCAAACATCGGGAAGGAATCCGTTTGCCGCTATTCCATAGGTAACTGCGTTTACAATAGCAGCCCTGTCAATAGCAAGAGAAAGCGCGCGTCTAACATCGCTATTATTGAAGGGGGCTTTTTCGGTATTAAACACGTAGGTATATACAGATGTTGCGTCGGTTGTAGTAGCACTATTCTTGTTTGCTGCCCTATCTGCAAGAGGAGCATCCTGCATAATGAATGTGGTCTTGCTCTCAAGGTCTGCATAAGTTACAGGAACAGCATCTTTACCGATCGAGAATACGGCTACAAGTTGTCCGGGTGTAACGATATTGTCATAGTCAACGGTGTCGGGGTTCTGGAGATAGCCGACATTTCTTGCGATAGTGAAAGTGCCGAGAATGTTATCCACACCCTGCACCTTAAAGGGACCGTTGAATACCATAGTGTTAACAAGTTTGCTCCAATAAGAGGGGGTGGAGAAAATCATATCCTGTCTGGCAGGCGAGGTGGCAACAGATGCAAGATTGCGAAGGAGTTGCATGTAGTCTGCGCCTTTGCGATATGTAATAGTTATTTCATCCTTTGCAGTAGCCTCAACACCTATTTCGTAGATGCTGCCGTTACCACTCTTTACCGCCGCGGCGTTCTCAATATCATAAAGAAGTGCTGCTGCGGGATTTTGATTATTAGGATCAAGGAGTCTTTCTATCCAAGCATAGACAAAGTCATTTGCCTCAACCTTCACACCATCAGACCAATAGGAATTACGAAGAGTGATGACTATCTGTCTTTCCTTTTCATCTACTCTATATCCTGATGCCTGGGCGCACTCAAGACCACCGTTATTATTTATGCGAAAAAGCGGCTCGTAAAGAAGAGCAAGCACGCTCTCGGCATTGGAATCAACATAGTAATCGGTAGGGTCAAAGTCAAACACCTGGCTACCAAGGTAGATGTCAATCTCAGCACCATCATCTTTAGGAGCACTGCAAGAAGATAGGGCGGCAAGAGAAAGTACCATCATTGCAACCGCTAAAAACAAGCACAGAATTCTTTTCATAGTTCCTCCACAGGACTAAATATTTTTTTATTCTATAATATTTTATCACAATCGCGTAATATTTTCAACAATAAAACATAATAATAAAAAAATTTGCCTATTTGCACAAAAACCCCCATCTAAAATTGTAACTTATGTTCGATGAATTACAATGAATACTTCTTGCGCGCCTGGATATAATCAAAGAAAACAAATTTGTCAAATTATCACTCGGGAGCGAAAAATGGAAGAAAAATACCACCTCAAAGGACTAATAAGCCAAAATAACTACACCGACCTCGCTATGGAAAGAAGACGTGCCGACACCGATTGCTCGGGTATAGAATACCGACGCGAGTACGGCAGAATAGGATATTGGGAAAGAATCAGAGTCACCAATAGCGAGGGGGAGGAGTCGTTGGGACGACCTATCGGGATATACGACTCGCTCTGTGTCGGTAGAATGGACAGGCTTGACGAGGATGAAATCGAGGACTGCGTGGAAGAGGTGGCAAGGACTCTGTGCCGTGTGTGTGACGAGGAGTCTATCTGTCCTGACAGAATTCTTGTGGTTGGGCTTGGAAACAGAAAACTCACCCCCGACTCGCTTGGAGGTGAGAGCACAGACAAAATAAAACCGACCATGCATATTAAAAAAGAGGATGAAATACTGTTTTACTCTCTCGAATGTTCAGAGATAGCAGTTTTACAATGCGATGTTACATCGAATAGCGGTATAGATGCACAGGACCACGTCAGGGCTATATGTAACAAACTATCACCCGATCTCGTTATAGCCATAGACTCGCTCGCCTCCCGCTCTCCCGACAGACTTGGTACAACTTTGCAGATATCATCAACCGGAATATGCCCCGGCTCAGGTATTGGGTCTTCCAGAGGTAGAATTGACGATACAATTCTTGGTGTGCCTGTAATAGCAATCGGAGTGCCTACTGTGATAAACTCAAGGATGTTGGTAAAGGTAAAGGACGAGGTAAGAGCCCCAAAAAAGGATGAAAACCTAATGGTTTGTCCTGTTGCTATAAATGAAATTATCCGAGGGGCATCAAGAATTATAGCAGGAGGGATAAACCAAGCCTTTGGACTTGATTGTTAGCGGTCGGATATTGACTTTTGCCCTTTATGATGATACAATATGAGAAAACGGAGGGGCATAGTATGAATCTTGAAGAAAAGCAAATAGAGCGAGAAGAAATATACGACGGCGTCGTTCTGCACGTTGTCAGGGATAAGGTGGAATTGCCTAACGGTGGAACATCATACAGGGAAATATGCCTACACAACGGGGCTGTTTGCGTAATTCCCTTGCTCGACGACGGCAGAGTTATAATGGAAAAGCAATTTCGATATGCTCACGGACGAGTATTCTTTGAAATTCCCGCAGGTAAACTTGATAGCAAAGACGAGCCACCCCTTGAAGCAGTAAAAAGAGAACTTCGAGAGGAGACGGGTGCAGTAGCAGAGAAAATAACATTCCTCGGATGTCTTGATACAACCCCTGCACTTATAGACGAGAAAATTTGGATGTATATGGCAGAGGGGCTTTCCTTCGGCGAAACCGAGCCTGACGAGGATGAATTTATTGAGGTAGAGTACGTACCCCTCACAAAACTTGTCGAGATGGTTATGAATGGTGAAATCCGCGATTCAAAGACTCAGGTGGCAGTGCTTAAAGCGGCAAGAATTAAAGGAATATAAACAATTATTTACATCAATATGCAAAAATTAAAGCCAACAAATGTTTACGCATTGTTGGCTTGTTTTACTTTACAGAATCAAGTCCTCCAAGGGAAGTTTTGGGACGTGATGCACACCATTTTCGTCCCTGTAATATTTCAAGGAATCTGTTGCATCTTCTATTTCAACTCTCTCCTTCGGGTAGCCGAGAGATATAACGAGGACGGAGGTATAACCCTCTTTACCCAACACCCGTGTTAAATTTTCGGCATTGAAACTGCGGAACATACAATATCCTATTCCCTTTTCTCTTGCTGAAAGAGCAATAGCCTCGGCTGCAATTCCACAGTCAATGGCAAGATTGGTGTCAGGCTCTGTTTTTGTCATCAAAACCATGTACGCAACAGGTCTTTCTCCCTCTTCGGGACGCACCCAAGGGCGTAGATATGCTGCAAAGGAAAGCGTATCAAAAACGCCTTGACACAAATCCCCGGTTATAATCGCGATTCTCACCCTTTGGAGGTTTGCGGCACTCGGACAATACCTGAGCGACTCTGCTATTTCCACAAGAGTATCCCTGTCAATTTCCCTGTTCTCTTCGTATCTGCGGACCGAACGTGTTTCCTTTAGTAGTTCTTTGAACATAGCCACCTCTTAATATACAAAGTCGAACTCGAAATCGTATATATTGACGGTATCACCCTCTTCTATACCAAGTTCACGAAGCTTGTCAAACACGCCGTTGCGACCAAGCACACGCTGGAAAAAGTTTAGCGACTCATAGTCAGAGAAGTTTATCTGCCCCATAAAGTTGTAGAGCCACTCACCCTCGACGTAATATTTGCCGTTTTCCTTACGATAGAATGTATCACGGACACCCTGTGCGTTGTTTAATGCCTCTTCCTCCTTACTATACTCGGTTTCGTATATCGTTAGGGGAGGGAGGTCTTTCAACCTCTCTATGGTTAGGCGAACAAGTTCATCAAGGTTTTCGCCTGTGAAGGCAGAAACATATACAACTTCCCTGCCCTTTTCACGGCATTTTTCCTCAAAGCGCTCTATTATACCACTATCACGGTCAACAGAATCTATCTTGTTTGCAACCATAATCTGTGGACGGGTTGCAAGTTCGGGAGAGTATCTTTCAAGTTCAGTATCAATTTTGTCGATATCCTCTAACGGATCTCTGCCGTCTGTACCGGCGAGGTCAACAACGTGCAATAGAAGTCTGCACCTATCTACGTGGCGAAGGAATGCGTGACCAAGTCCGACGCCCTCGCTCGCCCCCTCGATAAGTCCGGGGATATCTGCAGCGAGAAAGCCCTTGCCCTCTCCAATATTTACAACACCGAGGTTGGGAGATAGTGTTGTGAACTGGTAGTTTGCAATCTTGGGCTTAGCAGAGGATATTTCCGAAAGAATAGAGGACTTGCCTACGTTGGGGAAGCCAATAAGTCCAACTTCGGCGAGCATTTTCAGTTCAAGAAGAACCTCTCTCTCCTCGCCCTTTGTACCGTTTTTAGCAAAGCGGGGTATTTGCCTTGTGGGGGTTGCAAAGTGACGGTTGCCCCATCCACCTCTGCCTCCTCGGCAAAGCACATATTCATCGGCATTTGCCATATCAAAAATGACCTTGCCACTCTCGGGGTCTTTGATAAGAGTACCACGGGGGACGAGAATTATAACATCCTCTCCGTTTTTGCCGTGCATCTTTCCGCCCTTGCCATTTTCACCACCCTGTGCGACAAATTTACGCTTGTATCTAAAAGCAAGCAGGGTATTTGAGCCTTCATCAACCTTGAAAATGATGCTTCCGCCTCTGCCTCCGTCACCTCCGTCAGGGCCTCCTGCGGCAACATATTTTTCTCTGTGGAAGGAAACGGCACCGTTACCGCCATCTCCTGCCTTTACATAAATCTTTATATTATCTATAAACATTGTGACCTCCTTATGCTCCGGTCGAATCGTCACCACGTTGTCTTATTACCATACGAATAGGCGTACCCTTAAATCCAAAGGTATCTCTAAGACAGTTTTCAAGATAGCGTCTGTATGAATAGTGGAACAACTCCTCGCTGTTGCAGAATATAACGAAGGTGGGCGGTGCAACAGAAGCCTGAGTCATATAATAAATTTTAAGTCTTTTACCCTTGTCTGACGGAGGCTGTACTCTCGTGGTTGCATCGCTCAAAAGGTCGTTTAACATTCCTGTTGTTATTCGTTTATGCGACTGGGCATAGACCTCGTTTATCATCTGGTAGATGTTTGCGCATCTCTGCCCTGTCAAAGCAGAAACATAAATGATAGGCGCATAGGTCATATATGCAAGAGAAGTCCTTATTCGCTGATTAAACTGATTTACCGTGTTGTTATCCTTCTCAATAGTATCCCACTTATTGATAACTATAATAACCGCTTTGCCCGCCTCGTGAGCAATTCCCGCTATCTTTTCGTCCTGGTCGGTTACACCATCCTGCGCATCTATCATAAGTAAGCACACGTCTGCTCTCTCTACCGCCATATTTGCACGGATAACACTGAATTTCTCTATCCTGTCCTCAACCTTTGAGTGACGTCTGATTCCTGCGGTATCAATAAAGTTAAAGATGCCGTGTTCATTCTCGACTCTTGTGTCGGTGGCATCTCTGGTTGTTCCTGCAATGTCGGAAACTATAACCCTCTCCTCGCCGCACATACGGTTGATAATAGAGGATTTGCCCGCATTGGGCTTACCGATAACGGCAACGTTTATAACACCCTCGTCCTCCTCTTCGTCCTCGGCGAGGGGACATTCCTCAAGGACTGCGTCAAGCAAGTCACCCGTACCCGAGCCGTGAAGCGAGGAAAGGGCGATAGGCTCTCGCTCAAAGCCGAGTTCGTAAAACTCGTAAAACTCAAAGGGAACATCACCTACTCTGTCGATTTTATTTACACAGAGGACTATTGGCTTACCCGAACGCTTTAACATAATTGCTATATCACGGTCGTCGGCAACAAGTCCTGCACGAATATCGCACATAAAAATGATTACGTCTGCACTTGCTACCGCTATTTCCGCCTGAATACGCATCTGCTTCAATATGGTATCGTCGGTTTTAGGCTCAATTCCACCCGTATCGATAAGGATAAACCTACGGTCATTCCACTCTGCCTCAGCATATATGCGGTCACGGGTGACACCGGGAGTATCCTCGACTATTGAGCGACGCTCGCCTATAATTTTATTGAACAATGTGCTTTTGCCAACGTTAGGCCTACCGACTATGGCAACAATAGGTTTTGGCATATTAACACCTCCTAATTTATTCTTCCACTCCGAAGAGAGCCTCGAAAAACTCGTATCCGTCAGAACCTACCCTGCGAATGTCAACTCCACCGAGCGACTCGGATAATTCGCTCACCGTCATTCCGCACAGGAACAGGTCGTCGCCATGTCTTAGGCAATTTTCCGGCAGGAGAAGTTCATCCCCGAGGTCTATTCCTCTTAGTCCGTCAAGGATATCTATACCGGTCAAAAGTCCCGAAACGGTGACACTCTCACCGAAGAATTTATTTTTTATACAAACTACATTTACTTGAAGGTGAGGGTTTATTTTCTCTGCCCTTCTTGCAAATTCACAAATCAATGGATAAGAGGCAACACCGGTCACGGTTGTAACTCTTCTCGGCTTGTCCATTCCAGTCATAAACTCCACATCCTCCTCGGCCATTCCAAACTCGTCGGAGAATGAGCGAAGCATACCTACACCGTTTTCTATCTGTGGGTAGTCCTCGTAATATTCAGTGGGTGGCAAGGGGCGTTGTGACTTAAGATAAAACTCGTCAGCGGCATAAAAGAGCCTCGTTCCGTGTTTGTTCAGCATCTTTTCGCCAAAGGAGTCTATCATATCTATAACCTCGCCCGCCTCCTTTGGTGTGAAGTCGGAAAGAGGATAGAGTCCCTCTCTATGCTTAGTAAGTCCCGCAGGGACTATCGCCACACTGGACAAGGCGGGAAAATAGCGGGAAAGGTCGGAAAGTGACCTATAAAGTTCTTCCCCGTCGTTGACACCGCGGCACAGGACTATCTGTCCGCACATAGAAAGCCCGGCAGAAAGAAAATCGTCCAGATAGCGTAAAACGTCACCTGCGCGCTTGTTTTTCATCATCTTTACACGCAATTCGGGATTGGTGGTGTGTATTGAGATATTGATAGGGCTTATTCGCATTTTTATTATTCTTGCCACATCGCTATCTGTCATATTGGTTAACGTGACATAGTTTCCGTGTAAAAACGAAAGACGAGAATCATCGTCCTTAAAATAGAGCGACTCACGAAGTCCCTTCGGATTTTGGTCGATAAAGCAGAATATACAACCGTTTCGGCAGGACTGCTTTTTATCCATAAGGGCACTTTCAAATTCAAGACCTATATCGTCATACTCGCCCTTTTTGATAGTCAGGGCGTATTTACCCCTCTGTCCCTCAAGTTCAAGCACCACAAGAGTGTCGGTGAGGTAAAAACGATAATCGAGCACGTCGGATATAGTATTTCCGTTTATACTCAAGAGCAAGTCGCCCTTTTGAATGTTATATCTTTCGGCTATTGAGCCTTGCTCTATTCCTGTAATTTTAACCATATAATCCTCAATTTTCCTGTTCGGAGGGGGATGTTTTTTTGCTTTGTATAAACTTTATAGTAAGCAATACTAAACCGCCGATAAGATAGGAAAGCAGGGTGAAGGTACAAAATCCTCCAATGTCAATCCATACATCGGTTATCATCGGGCCTCTGTCGGAGAGGACCTGAATAGTTTCATCTAAAAAGCCTACTACAAATGGCACAAATATAGAAAGAGGGGTAAATAAACGCCACCTCTTTCTCTCATAAAGGAGTATATAAATCGCTATCTCAATGCCAAGCAATCCATACTCTGTAAAGTGGGCTATCTTGCGCAAATTTTCCAAAAAGAAATCCTCAATAGGCGTGTTATCGGGCAGTATTTCCTCAATTATTTCGCCCACAGTACCACTCTGCTCCAAGGACTCCTCCTTAGATAATGAGGAATTGTAAAACACAAACAATACCGTCGCAATCATAGCAACAATCAGGGCTATTCTACCCCATTTATAAATAAGGCAAAAAAGGTTGCTTTTATTCATTGTTATTCCCCAAACGTTTATTTTCTAAGAATTTGTCCGCCGTGATATATTTGGTTATGTTGCTATACCGCTTATCACTCAAAAGATAAGGTGCTTCTGTGCTTATGTAGTGCATAGCCTCATCTGAGCCGGAGGCGGCAGCAATAAGCATAACTCGCTCGCCCTCTTCTCTATTGGCTTCGACACCCAATCCGTCCAGGAAACACCTGGCATAGAGATATCTGCTCTTAGCAACCAATTCTTTGGTGTAATAATTCTTATTTAGTGCGGCGGCGCGGAAGAATTCAAACGCCCTGCGGGGATCTAATCGCGCAGCACGGATACGAAGTTCCTCATCTATTAAATCATAGTCCATATTCCCCTCGATATAAGCAAAGGAATCACGGTATATTGGTGTATGGTAGGGGAGCATAGATATTGCTACTATATCCGGCTCAAAAAGTGAACCCATAGAATGTGCTACTCCAAGATAGATTTGTGCCTCTACAACCCCTTTCACTGCCGCCTCTCGCATATAGGAATAGCACTTGTTATAATCCCTCTTAACGCCGACGCCGTGAAGATAGAGTACGGCGAGATTGTAGTTTGCCTCGCCTATTTGCTCACGCGCATAGTTAAAGAAGCGTACCGCCTCTTTGGGGTTTTCCTCCACTCCTATTCCGTTCATAAGCATATATCCATAATGAAAGGCACTCTCCGCATCGCCCTCACGCGCACACTCTAAAAAGCATTCGGCTGCCTCGGTGTATTTTTCGTCAAGAAACATCACCTTGCCGGTCAAGACGTTGAACATATTTTCTCCTTTCATTTTTTCTACGGTTTATTACTACAATTTGGAGTTGAAGTTTTTATTCTTTTACGAGATTACTTCTCGATAGTGAATTTTGTTCCCTCTCTGGTATCAAGAAGGGTTACGCCCTTTTCAAGAAGTTCGGCTCTTATACGGTCTGCCTCAGCAAAGTTTTTATCCTTCTTTGCCATGCGGCGCGCCTCTATCATATCGTTGATGTATTTAAGGAAGTCGGCATCTACCGAAGGCTCATCATTTTTCTTGGCAATCGCTTCTGCTGCCTCGATAAGACCGAGAGATAGGACTCTCTCAAAATCGGTGATGAGTGCAAGTTTGGTTGCGCCGTTAGTATCCATTTTTAACACGTCATAAAGCGCCGTAACCGCAAGGGCGGTATTAAGGTCGTTGTCAAGCGCATCTGTAAATCGCTTTTTACCCTCGGCAAACTTCTCTTCGTCCACCTCGCCCTCGGGCTTCAATGTGGCAATTTTTGCCACCAACTTATCGTAGGCTATTCTTGCGTTATCAAGGTTTTCCCAAGAGAATACAAGATTCTTGCGATAGTGCGACTGAAGGCAAAGGAAACGGTAAACAAGAGGCGAATACCCTCGCTCTTCAAGCAGGGATACGGTGAGAAATTCACCACTGGATTTTGACATCTTGCCAGAATTAGTATTAAGGTGATACACGTGGAACCACCAGCGACACCACTCGTGACCAAAGGTGGACTCGCTCTGTGCTATTTCGTTGGTGTGGTGGGGAAAGGCGTTATCTATACCGCCACAGTGTATGTCAAGATATTCGCCGAGGTGCTTCCTTGCTATACAGGAGCACTCGATGTGCCACCCCGGATAGCCCACACCCCAAGGCGAGTCCCATTTAAGTTCCTGGTCCTCAAACTTGGACTTGGTAAACCAAAGCACGAAGTCCGCCTTATTACGCTTGTTTCCGTCCTCCTCTACACTGTCACGAACACCGACCGCCAAGTCTTCCTCAGCAAAATCGTTGAATACATAGTACTTGTCAAGTTTGGAGGTGTCAAAATATATATTTCCGCCTGCCTCATAGGCATAACCACCTGCGAGGAGTTCCTCGACCATCTTAATAAATTCAGGGACGCAGTTGGTGGCAGGCTCGACTATCTCCGGGCGACTTATATGAAGTTTGTCGCAATCAGAGAAGAATGCGTCGGTATAGAACTTCGCAATTTCAAGCACTGTCTTATGCTCACGGCGAGCGCCCTTCAACATCTTATCTTCTCCCGTGTCACCATCGCTGCTAAGATGTCCGACGTCGGTTATATTCATTACCCTCTTAACCTCGTAGCCAATATAGGTAAGATATTTTTCAAGAACGTCCTCCATGGTGTAGGTACGAAGATTTCCTATATGAGCAAAGTGATATACGGTAGGGCCGCAGGTGTACATCGTCACCTTGCCCTCTTCGCGAGGGATAAATTTGTCCTTATTCCTTGTGAGTGAGTTGTATAAAAGCATATTTATCCTTTCCCTGTTGTCAAATGGCAACAGTACGGCATTATAATTTTATCTTAAAATATTTTAGCAGATGACTGCAGTTTTGTCAAGATGCTTATTATAAATAAAAAATAAAATATTTTTTGCTTTGCTCTTGTAATTGTATCAAAATTTTGCTAAAATATATGTTGGAACAATATTCCGTGTGACAGGTCACGGATTTAACTTATACAGATCTATAAAGGAGATTCGGTTTAATGAAGGACAAACAAGAAAAGCACGCGTCATTCTCCGGGCTCACCGGTTTTCATAGGGCGGTGCCGATAATTTTGGTGGCGGTGGCGTTATTTATCGGGCTATGCTTTATTACACAGGATATAGGCGCATTCGGTCACGCAATATCTTCCGTACTTCGCGGGTTGTTTTCTTATGGCGCATATATCGTTCCCTTTTTAATAGCGATACACGCCATATTCTACCCTGCCGACCTCAAAGGCAAGCGTTGGCTGTCAAGACTAATATTCTCCCTGCTTACCGTTACTGTTATTTCGTCAGTGTGCTACACCTTTACTTTGATAGAGGGCGAGCCTGCATTTACCCCGGGACTATTTTATATTCAAGGTACAGAGGGCGTTGGAGGCGGATTTATCGGCGGAGTCGTAGCCTATGGCTTGATAAAAATATTCGGTAAAATCGGCACTCTTATTATCGCTATGGCAATTGTAGCAATTTATGCCGTCTATTTCTTCTCGGGAAGCAAAAAGGTCCTTGGCAAGATTCTCTTTGCTATTCTTAAGGGGATTGTTTTCCTCTTTATGATGATTGAAAAGGGCTTTAAGGCTCTGTTTTCACTCTTTGCCAGAAGAAAAGAGGAGCGCACTAAAAAGGAAACCGAAGAAAGACAGGACGTGCTTACAGAGGACGAGTTCTTTGACGTGGACAATGGTCTGGGTCAACTATCCATACCCGAACTTGGAATCTCGGAAACGCGTACGGGTGGGACAGACCTCCCCCCCACATTGCAGGAAAGCGTCCATCACAGAAGCGAGGTTGATGGTGGTGATAACACAAGTAAAACTACCGAAAACACTCCCATATATATTGAGCCAAGAGTGGTAAATCTCGATTTTGAAATAGATAGCGAGGACGGTGTTGCAACCCCTACCGAAGAAGAAAAGATAGAAACGGATGCAGGTGCTCTTATTGGAGAGAGTTCCGCAGATTCTATATTTACAGCAAATTTTGACCCCTATGCTATGTCGATGTCCGAGGAACTTGTGAACAAGCCCTCCTCAAGAAGTCTAATAGACGAAAAGCCCTCGGTTATTGAAGAGATAAGCGAGGTTAGCGAAGAGGACATAGAGCGAGAGAGACGTCGTCAGGCCTTTGAAGAAAGAAAGGCACAAATCGCAGAAAACTATGCTCGCCAGAAAGAAATTCCTGTAAGTAACAGCGGTGAATACACCGGTACGACAAAGACTCTCGATATTTCCGAAAGCGAATCGGTTTCTGTTTCCGACACGCCCGAAACCTCGGGGGAAACATCCTTTGTGATTGAAAAAACCGAACCTGTTGCACCAGTAATTGTCGAGCCTGTGGTGGTAGATATTCCAACCTTGTCCGACTATACCCCCTCGTCGCATATTCACCACCAGGCAACACCTGTGCCCTCGGCAAGCGAGAATAAAACCGAGGCGGAGGAATACCACACTCCCACATCTGCCGAAGTGATTGGCGGCGACACTGGTGCAAATGGCACGGCTTATACCGACACATATCGTGAACAGAACGGCAATACAACCGTTACTCCCACTCGCACCTCCGGAGAAAGCACCTATCGCCGTGCGGCGAGTTTTACCGTCGCATCAATGAATGACGAAACCGAAACTTCGTCCGCCAAAAACACGCATACACCGTTAAACGTGCCTGTATATACGCAGCCTGCAAATACCCCTCCTGTGCAAAATTCATACGGTCAGGGTGGACAGAATTATACTCCTGTATCCGAACAGACAGTGACAAGGATAGATAACCAAGCTCCTGTTTACACCACCGAGTCTGCTCCCGCTTATGGTATAGAGCCTACTCCGGTTTATACTATTGAGTCCACTACCGTGCCATCCGTGCAGAATAGATACGATCAAAACGGATATACAGAGACTCGTCCTACTTCTACAACCGAGCAGTTCTCTGCCCCCACCGAAGAACAGAAGAACGAGAGCGATATTAGCAGTTTCGTTGTTAATACGGCAACCCAAGATGAAGACGGTGGCAGAGTTTGGCACTCGCACTCGGAAAATTTTGCCGAACCGAAGACAGACGAGAACGACTCCTATGAAGAAGAGGGCGGTTTGGTATTTGAAGTTGATATGGAACGCCAGATAGGTCTTGGAAAGGTTGACACGCCAAGCACCTTAAGAACCGAACGCACTATGCTATCGAATATAGATGACGAGGAAGAATTTGACGAGGAAATCGACCTTTCCGAGGTGGACGACGGCGTACCTAACACCGAGGAAATCCCCCCCGAAAAGCAAAACCCCGATGTTATAGGAATGAGGGATATGTTCCCCGCCCTAAGGGATAAAGAAGATATCCCCACAGCGGAGGAAGTGCCGAAAACTGTGCGCATTTCCGAACCTACCTACACCTACAAGGATGAAGAAGATGAGGGCGTTTACTCTGCCGTTGATAACTCCGACGAGGATGACGTGTCCGGCGAGGAAGATGTTCCCTTTGACGGTGGAAAAGCGGTTGTCGCCGACAAGCCAAAGAAAGAGCCTGTCAAAAAGACAAAACCCAACTTTACAAAATACAAAGCACCCCCTCTTGACCTGCTCTTGATGGACAACACGAGAAACGACGAAGAAATCGCCCTCGAGATACAGGAAAACACGAGAATAATTATAGAAACTCTCGCATCCTTTAACGTCACTGCATCAATAAAATGCGTTGACCGCGGACCTCGTATTACAAGATATGAGGTTGTTCCCGCAAAGGGCGTAAAGGTTACGCAAATAACAAACCTGTATGGCGATATAGTTATGAACCTCGCCGCCGACGGCATCCGTATGGAAGCACCTATTCCCGGCAAGTCGGCAATAGGATTTGAAGTTCCCAACGCTCACCCGGAAACGGTAAGGCTTCGTGAACTTTTGGAGTGCGATGAGTTCCAGAACGCAAAATCAAACACTCTCGCCTGCATAGGTAAAGACGTGGCGGGCAACCCTGTATTTGGCGATATTTCAAAATTTCCCCATGCACTTATTGCAGGTGCTACCGGTATGGGTAAGTCGGTAAGCATTAACGCTATACTTATCAGTATCCTCTATAAGGCTCGCCCCGACCAAGTTAAGTTGATTCTTATAGACCCCAAGCGCGTAGAATTCCGTGTTTACAGCGGTATTCCCCACCTTCTCGTACCCGTCGTTACCGAGGCAAAACAGGCCGCGGGTGCTCTTATGTGGGCGGTCGAGGAGATGGAACGCAGGTACGACTTGATTGAAAAGTTAAACCTGCGAAACATTAACGCCTATAATGAAAAGGTGGCGCAAGACCCATCGGTTGGCGAGCCTATGTCGAAGATAATTATTGTTATCGACGAACTTAACGACCTGATGATGCAGGTGAGAGATCCTTGCGAGGATTTGATTATGAGAATTGCTCAAAAGGCAAGAGCAGCGGGCATTCACCTCATTATCGGTACACAAAGACCTGACGTAAAGGTTATCACCGGAACTATTAAGGCAAACATCAACACCCGTATGTCCTGTAAGGTTACGTCTGTTCAAGACTCCAGAACCATTCTCGATATGGCGGGAGCAGAAAAACTGCTCGACAAGGGCGATATGCTCTACAAACCCGTGGACAAGCCTAAGCCCATAAGAGTGCAGTCCGCCTTTACCACCGATGCAGAGGTTGAAGCGGTTATGGAATATCTCAAGAGTCAAGCCGTCGAGGGACAGTACGACGAGGAAGTTCTGGCAGAGATTAACCGCGCGGCACAGAAGTGCGGTAACAAGAAAAACGGCGGTCAAGGTGCAGACGAGGATGATGATGACGATGACGTTGGTCTTTACAGCGACCAAAAATTCCTCGATGCTGTCGAAGTCGCTATTCGTATGGGTAAGGTTTCCACCTCGCTCTTACAAAGAAAACTCTCAATAGGTTATTCAAGAGCCGCAAAATACCTCGACAGTATGGAGGCAATCGGCGTTGTCAGCGAGCCTAACGGACAAAAACCTCGTGACGTTTTAATGTCTATGGATGAGTGGCACGAAAAACTTTATCGCATAGGTGCTGACGAATAACGGGCAAACAACAAATTAAAACAACCCTAAATAAAGTATTTAAGAAAGAGCACGCCCCCTTCTCGCGGGGGCAGGCTCACCTAATTTTGCCTAAACAAACCCCTAAAAGCAGAAAGGTCAAATCAAGATGGTTATAATTCTTTTAGCAAACGGATTTGAAGAAATAGAGGCGCTTGCTCCTGTTGATATTATGTTGCGCTCTAATATCCCTGTTAAGACCGTAGCAATAGGAAATAAAATGGTTATGGGCGCACACGGAATAAAAGTGGAGGCAGATATGCTTGCCGAGGATGTTTGCGAGGAAGAAATAGACATGCTTGTGCTTCCCGGCGGTATGCCTGGTACTACTAATCTCGACGAGTCGCCATACACTCAAAAATTTATTGACGCTACTATCAAAAACGGCGGTCATATAGCGGCTATTTGCGCAGCCCCCTCGATACTTGGAAAAAGAGGATTGCTTCGTGGCAAGAGGGCTATTTCCTTCCCCGGTTTTGAAAATACTCTTGATGGGGCTACGGTATGCCTCGATATGTCAGTGGTTACAGACGGCAATTTTACAACCGCCAAGGACTTTCGCGCGGCGTACGAGTTTGGCGATGTATTAACCGAAATTTATAAAAATTTGAAGGGCTAAAACTTATGCATAATCCTATAAAAAATCAAATAGCCTACCGCTGTCCCGATTGCGGAATGGCGACGGTAGGCTTCCTCGGCGGACTTACCGCCGTTTCGGATATGTTAAGACTTAAATGCGGGTGCGGTAACAGTTCGCTTGACATAAGAGGGCAAAAGGACGGGCTAATACATCTTAGTGTCCCCTGTGTTTACTGCAAGGATAGTCACGGCTTCAATATCGGTAAAGATCTGGTTTTTAGCGAGAATACAATTAAACTCCCCTGCCCATACTCTGGTATGGATATTCTCTTTATCGGTGAGGAAGAGCGCATTTCTGCCGAATTATCACGCTCGGCAGAGGAGTTGACACGAATAATGATGTCGCTCGAAGCAGAGGACCTCTCGGATATTCAACCCAAGGATTTGGGCGAGGGGGAATGTCCTCCCGACCCCGCAATTTACGATACTCTAAACCTCGTGGTAAGAGATTTAGAGACCGAGGGGAGGATAAAATGCCCCTGCAACGAAGGAGAATACGATCTTCGTTTTTGCGACGAGGGAATGCAGGTTTATTGTACCAGATGCGGTGCTACATATACCTTTTATGCCCGTAGTGTGAGTTTGGCAGAGGAATATCTTTCGCTTGATTCAATTGAACTGAAATAGGTTATAAATTATAATATTTTAGTATGCCCCTATAAATTCCCTCGGCAAACAGATCGGGGGAATAAACCATAAGGTTTGCGTCATCCGGGTTGGTTATAAAGCCCATTTCAACAAGAACTGCGGGCATATTAGTCCTGCGCAAAACGTAAAGTCCGGGACGCTCTACTACGCCCCTGTTACGCAGTCCTGTATAACGTGTCATCTCCTCTAAGATGTCGGTAGCAAGTCCGTTGGCTACACTACTCGAAGTGCTGTATATTAATGCCTCCGAGCCTGTGGCAGAGGAGTTGACCGATGCGTTTGTATGCAGGGAGAGAAAAACATCCGCTCCCCAGGCGTTTGCCTCGCGGACTCGCGCGGTAAGGCTGGACGAATTGCTAAATCCAAGTATAGTTTCGGTTGTCGGACGGGAAAGTCGTACGGTGAAGTTTGGGTTTCTCCTTAATAGATTATAAAGCCTGACCCCTATATCATAGGTGATATCCTGCTCATAAAATCCATTTCCCTCCGCACCCGTGTTAAATTCTCTGGGGTTATGCCCCTGGTCAATATATATTTTAATGCTCATTTTTCCTCCTTTTTTATTAGTATATGCAAAGAGCGAAAGGTTTGTTATGAATGAAATGAAAAGACTGCTCTCCTTTGTTCGTCGAGCAGTTGATGATTATAATATGATAGCGGACGGAGATAAAATTGCCGTCGGTGTGTCGGGGGGGAAGGACTCTTTGGCACTTTTGGCCGCACTCTCCGAGATGCGTAGATTTTACCCCAAAAAATACGACGTGGTTGCTATAACCGTGGATATGGGCTTTGAGGGGAGCGATTACAGAGAGATAAAAGAATTCTGTTCAAGGCTGCACGTCAAATATAGTATAGTGAAAACCGATATTGCAAAAATCATATTCGATGTAAGAAAAGAGTCTAATCCCTGCTCTTTATGTGCAAAAATGAGAAGGGGCTCGCTCCACGCAGAGGCGGTGGCTCTTGGGTGCAATAAGGTCGCTCTTGGTCATCACTATGATGATGCGGTAGAAACATTTATGATGAATTTGTTTTTTGAGGGTAGGATTGGTTGTTTTTCGCCTGTTACCTACCTTTCAAACAGAGAAATTACACTAATTCGCCCGCTTCTTTATGCCACCGAAAAGGACGTGCTTTACTACGTTAGAAAGGCAAAGCCTCCCGTAGCCACCTCTCTTTGCCCCGAGGACCACGCCACCGAAAGAGAGAACATGAAAGAACTGCTCGCATCGCTTGAAAGAGAAAACAAGGGTGTAAAGCACAGGATATTCCGTGCGATGTGCAAGCACGAAATAGACGGATTCCGTATAACCGGAAGATACCCCGATGCGGGTAAAACAGAGGAATAATTGCTATATTAGCCTCACCCCGTGTAAAGTTTTTCAAAAACAAAACTCTTATCTGTCACCGAAATTTGCGGTTTTGGATAAGAGTTTTTTTATTTAGTTTTGATTAAATGCTAATGCTTGAATTTGCGTCAACGACTTTTCTTTCGCCATCTATCTTTATATAAATCGGTATGTTAGAATTGTTGATAACGAGAGAGCCGTTTACCTCAAGTTTCTTTGCGGCAGCCACATAGTCAAATATCTCGCCCACCGTAGCATACCAATAGTCCTCCTCACGTGAGCCGTAAAGTTCGGTAAACTTCTCAAGCACGTCCCAGTTTTGGTCTACTTCAAAATCATAAGAATGAACACCAAAGGCAAAGAACTTGAGTTCTCCGTCATCGGGCGTATTCTCATAAAGAGCCATTACAGATAGAAGATTTTGGTTATTTGCATTATAACTCCAGGCATTTATATCCTCAGGTGGAGCAAAGCCTGTACTGTCAAGGACACACCCCGTCTTTCTTAAACCGTGGGGATATCCCATAGCGATTATAGCCTCTTTTACCCTATTGTTCTTTTGCTCAAAGAATGGCCATACAAATCCACCCACAGAGCCCTCTCCAAAGATAGCCTCCAATTCCCTGCGAGAGTCCTCTACTGCTTTAATATATGCCTCCGGTGTGGCACAGGCTCTCGGGCCATAGGCTGTGAGGATATCATATAGACCTTCGGGACCGTCTATGTAAAACAAATCTTCTTCTTTTCCGCTATACTGTACCGAATCTATTTCTTCTTTTGAGTGATACCTATACTCTACCTCGTCGAGCATTACTCTTGGGTGATATTTACAATGGTTGGCAATTTCGTATCCACGGTAAAAATTCCTAAGAAATTCGCCTCTCTCAGGAGCCCAATCATCCGAGCAAAGGTTGAAAGTGCCACGTATTCCACCCTTTTTTACTATCGAAATAAACTTTGTATCCATGGCGATATTTCCATCGTCTATTGTAAAAGTCAGAGATTTTTTTGAATAATTGGGGTAGCACACCTCTATTTTAGCCATTATTTTGACCTCCTGTATAATACACGGTTTTACCCGCCTCAACAGACTTGGTTAACCATACACCCGCCCCAATAATAGCACCGTCACCGATATGGGTACGACCGCCAAGAATGGTGGCGTTGGCATAAATAATTACGTGATTACCTATATCGGGGTGACGCTTTGTACCCTTTATAGGATTGCCATCCTCTCCAAGTTCAAAACTCTTCGCACCAAGGGTAACACCCTGGTATATTTTGACACGGTCGCCTATGGTGGCAGTTTCGCCGATAACTATGCCCGTGCCGTGGTCGATGCAGAAGTACTCGCCTATCTTAGCCCCTGCGTGAATATCTATACCCGTCTTTTCGTGGGCGTATTCGGTCATTAGCCTGCCTATAAGGGGAATCTTACGAGTGTAAAACTCATGGGCAATACGATAAACTGAAATGGCATAAAAACCGGGATAGCAGACTATAACCTCCTCGGGACTAACCGCTGCCGGGTCGCCCTCGTAGATAGCAATAGCATCCTTAATAAGTTTATCTTTTACCATTGGGAGGGCTGAAAATATCTCCTGTGTCTTTGAAACAGCAAGACCTGTGTCCTCTCCCGCAAAGGAGTAAGCGGAGCGAACCTCTGCAAGACAGGTTTCGTATGCACGAGAGAGGCGAGCCTGAGCGTCCCCCTGCTCATCAAACGGGAAATGACGAGGGAAAAGAACCGACTGGATAAGTTTTATAAGCAGGATTATTTCCCTGCGTTTTGGAATTTCTCTCTCCTCGCCCTCGAAATACTTATAATTAGAAATACCGACAGAGTCGATGTCGCTTAAAATTGATAATATTTTTTCTTTCATAGATGCCTCAATTAGACGCTGGATTAGTAGATGTAATAATTATAGATGTGCCTTTATCTGTATATGCTGTGCTAACAATAACCGACACATTGCTCATTCCCGAGGGGATTACAATTTCGGATGGGTTGAAGGATTCCGAGCCGACAGAAAGCCTCTGGTGATTGTGGTCAATGACCACTATTTTGGTTTCTCCTGCAGTAAGAGTACACATAAAAGCACCGTTCAAATAGCAAACAAAACGTGAGTTGCTGTTATTAACCTTGCAACCTACATAGAGTGTACGAACAGTATTTTGCCACTTTGAATTGTTGCGTCCGACGTATGTGCCATAGCCGAGGAAAAAGAGCCCCGCAAGATGTATACATAGCGATATTATAAGAAAAATGCGTGCTGCCGTATTCGAAAATGTAAACAAATCAAAAACAAGCATCACCGTGTCCAGCGCATAAAAAATAAAGCCAAGAAGCATGGCCCCGCCCCGCTTGAAACTCTGCCAAAAGCAGAGGAAAAAGGGCAAAGATACAAAGAAAGTCATAAACGAGAAAGAAACAATGAACAAAGGCTCCCCACCTAAGGAAAGTTGTTTGCCCGTAAATAAAAAGTTCCAACCAATATGTGAGCCTATCGGTAGGGTCAAATCAAAAATATTAACAAGCAAAATATTAATCAAAGTGCCTATGCCTACTACAAAAAGCCACCAGGCACACAGGGTGTATCTTTTACCGTTCATATCCTCTCCTTGACTTATATTATTCTACTCTTTTATGCTAAAAAACAAAGGGGACGTACCGTATAAAGAAAACTGCCGATATGCTCAAAAAGAAAAAGCGCTCAATTATATCAACTGCCTCTTGTCCTTTGTCCAAGAGGCAGTTGATGATTATGTCAAATTAACCTGTGTTTTATACAAGTTCCTTGATAAATGCTATTACCTTGCCTACAATGGCAACCATGCCATTCTCTGCGGCTGCACTGAGTGTTACACCCGTAGCAGTGCCACAAACATCCGCAAAGGCAGCATTGGCTGCATTTACTACTGCGTTATAATCAGCGATAGCCTTATTCAATATATCCTTGTTGTTACTTACACCTGCCAAGGAGTCATCTGCTTTTGCGCAAATGGATATTGCAGAAAGAATAACTTCGCGTGTTTTTGCAGTATTGGTGAGTTTGCCATCTACGATGCATCCACCGATTTGTGTTACAAGATTATTGAACTTCTCAGCATATCCCTTAGAACTTGTGATAGCAGACTCTGCACTGGAAAGAGCAATGTTCGCCTTCTCAATACCGTCAATACCAAGAATGCTTCCTGCAGCCTGAAGTGCCTTCGCCGCCGCAATTGCCTCTTCAAGTGCTGCACCGGTCTTGCCCTCAAGAGCCTCAACTGCTTCAATATATGCAGCAGCGTCTGCCTTCTTTTGAGCAATATCTGCCTCAAGTTCAAGAAGAGCAGCCTTAGCCTCGCTGATACCGGGGAACTGGGGCTCAACATTTTCAACCGAGTTTGCAAGAACGATGTAAGCCTCCTGCGCGGGGATATAGCGAGCATAAGTCGCACTTTGCGCATAGGAGATATATTCAAAAGCAATTTCCTCAACTGCTGTCATTTCTGCCTGAACAACAGTAAAGGACGCAAGAGCCTCGGTAACACCGGGATATGTTTCGTTATCAACCTTGGCAGCCTTTGCCTCAACATAAGCGGCGTAACGAACGGCGAACTCGCCATCAGCGGCTGCAAGAGCGGTCTTGGCTATAAAGGTGTCGGCGTTTTCAATAAGGATTTCAACGACATTGGCAACCTTTTTATAAACCTTGAGAGCCTCGGGAATACCAGGGTATCCAGAATATGCTTTGTCAACATATTCTACTGCTGCATCGTATATAGGTCTTAAGTAAACATAGTCTGTGGATTCAGCATTTGCACCCTCAAGCGCGGCAATAAATGCCTCAGAATTGGTCTTGTAAGACTCAAGGGTTGTTTTTTCCTCATTGAAGATAGAAACAATCTCTTCAATTCTTGCCGCTTTATCAGCACCTACGGGACTAAGATCCTCAGGCAACAATTCGAAATAGTCAGCGTATTGTGCAACATATGCCGCCCTATCCTGATAGTTGTTTGCCACACCGAAGCCGGTAGCAAACTTCTCAATTTCAACAGTATAGAAGTTAATGGCCTCTGCGAGCAAACCGTTAAGTTTGTCAGCAAGAGCAGTATCAGTGGTGGTAAAACCGAGTTTTGCCATTTTACCTGCTATTGTAACAATTTCAAGTTTTTGCTCCTCGGTGGCATTTGCATCAACGAAAGCATCGTACATAGCGGCAATTGCCTTTTCACTTTCGGTCTGTTTATTTGCCATATCACGAACGAAAGTACCAGCATAAACTTTAAGTTCAAACAAGTTTATGTTAAGTTTAGTTTTAAGGTTAGCGGCTTTACTACCTATCTTAACACGCTTTGCTGCCGCCATAGGAGCACCGATATTCTCTACGGTTGCAGTTTTGGTCTCATCCACCAAAGAGGTAACCGAAATCGAATAGGTCTTGCTTGAACCATTGTAAACAATAGTGACCTCAAACTTGTCGGTGTTGTTGACGGTGACGCCCGTCATAGTTATAACTTCTTTTTCATTATTTTTAGGATTATATTTATAATACTTAACAGCACCTGGAGTAGAGGAAGCACCAAGATGAAGTTCTACAAGAGGAATGTCTGTTGTCGTATCATCTAAATCTCCTACACCTGCGCCGTTTTCACAAAGCCATATAGTCACATTCTTTGATGTACCGGAGATGATAGTAGTGATAACAAAATTGTCGGTGGCATCCTCAAAATCAGAATATAAATACATATCCTTGGTTTGGGGTGCTATTTTATCCGGATTAAGATTAAGGTACTTATCTGAACCATCAGACTTGATAGTTGTAGAATTGGTGCCATTAGCGGGGTTGTAGATATTTGTTGTATATTTATCACCCGCGTTGTATCCTTCGAAATCGTCGTTGAACGCATAAGGAGCATCATAATATTCGAGGATATCCTTAAAGTTATCGGTGGTGTAATCCTTCGCCGATGCGAAAACGGCAAAACAGGAAATCAACACCGCGAGGCAAAGTGCACCGATGAAAATTCTTTTCAACATTTTCATTTCAAGTTCTCCTTAAAATTGAATAATATATTTTGTTAATTAAATTATAACATTTAATATAGAAAAAATCAACTCGGCAATATGGCAAAATTTAAGATTCAATTTTGTATCTTTTGTACAAGAGTGTTATGTATATTTTTTATTTTGGCGTGAGTGTTGATTTTCTTTTAATATTATGATATAATTTATTCGATATAATCACCTATATTTTCACCGATTTGGACACAAAACAGGCAGATATCTAATTTGTTTGTGGCGTTTTTGTTTTCTGCAATCGAAAGGACTAATAATGGCAAAAAGCATTTATACATATTATAAAGAACGTCTTATTGAACTCGGCGGTGCTAACAAGTGCCTCTATCTCAAAAGCATATCAAGAAAAAACGGATATGACATTGGACGAGTGTTTGAAGGGCGAGGCGAAAAAGTCAGAGAATTCGTGGACTTTCTCTGGGCCGGGCGAGGTTATCCCCTCCCTTTAATAAACGCAAAAGATTCACGAGATATACTGCGTAATTTGGGTGTGCCGACAGAAATCCGCCCCTTGAAGCCGGGCGAGCAACCACTATCTTATGAGGAAATTGAAAAGGCAAAAAAAGCCCTTGGAGAAAAAATGGCTCGCGCTCTTGAAGGCGAGGTAGTAAAACTTCGGGAAATTAAGCGAGAGACAGAGGAGATAGAACGAGAAACCGGAAAGAATGATTTATATATCGGCTACCCCTTTGTGTTTGGCTCTTTGCCTCAAGGTTCGCAAAGAACTCTTATAAAAGCACCTTTGCTGCTCTTCCCTGTAAAGATTGAAGTTATCGACGAGGGAACTGTTGAACTTCGTCCGTCGGCAAGCGACAAGATACATATAAATCGCGCTCTTATTTTAGCAATTGCTGCGGCAAAGCATCTACGCACCGACGAAATCGAAATGGAATATGACAATCTGACTAGGCGATTCAAGAATGTAGAGGACGTAGTAAAGTATCTTAAGGACTTCGGAATAGTTATCGACTGCGAAGGTCAGGCAAGAAATGTCTATGGCTACGCAAAGTTCAAAGAGCCTGACAATCGCGATGCTCTTTCGGTAAGATTTGGAGCAGTGCTTGGAAGATTTTCCATTTCAAGTTCGATTTATCACGATTATTCCCTGCTTGAAAAGAAAAATCTCTCAAATGACGCCGTGGCGGAACTCCTGCGAACTCGTTCTATAAAGCCTCAACCTAAGAAAAAGGGTGGAAAGCCCCATAGTTATGCAGTTAAAATGCTTGACTTCGCTCAATCCGAGGTTGTACGCAAGGTTGACGAAAACGGCAATATGGTTATCTATGGCCCGCCAGGTACAGGAAAGTCGCAAACAATAGTTAATATTATTACCGATGCTATTTGCAAGCACAAGAGAGTGCTTGTTGTGTCACAAAAAAAGGCTGCTCTTGACGTGGTATTCAGTCGTCTTGGTTTGCTTTCATCAAAGGCAATGTATATCAGCGACGAAATAAAGGAAAAACGTAGTTTTTATGACAGGTGTCTATCCGCTCACCAGCAGGATATGATAGAAAGTCTTGCAGATGTTGACACTCTTGAGAAAGAATACCGAGAACTGCAAGAAAAAATAGACAAAGAGGTGGCTATACTTGAAACCGTGTCAAAAACTTTGACGGTTGTTCGCCCCTTTGGTCTATCCTTGTCGGATATGTATTCCCGCTCTGCAAACATAAACAAAGGCAGCACCGAATATTCAATTTACATCGAACTTCTCAAAGAAAAGCACCTGATGTCCCTCTCATACAAGGAACTGGCAGATGCCCTGTTTACAATCGAGAGCAAGGACCTCGGTACTACCTACTACAACTTTGTTGAGGACAGGGAGAAAAACCCTCTTATCGATTATATGCTCCCCGACCTCGATATACGAACCTTAACAGAGGTGAAAAATCGACTCGAGGATATTCATCGCTCGCGCAAAGGACTTTTTAATATCACAAAGCATCCTTATTACCGTCAAGTGCTTTCCTACTACCCCACGCTCACGGAGGAGAAAAACATCGATGAGATAGTAAGACTTCAACGCAAACTCGAATATCCTAAAAAGATATTTGTAGGTGGAATAGAAAAACGTATCAAGGCGCAAATTATCGACACCTTGAATGCGATAAAAGGCTATATGCAGGAGTATGACTGTCTCGGTCGTGTTATGACCTCGGACGGATATCTTTCGGTAGTGGACAATATATTGCGTGGAAACGTTCAATATATAAAACTCGTTTACGAGGCACTCGAAAACTATATCGCCCAACGCGACGTTAACCGTCTTATTGAAAGTCTTGACAAAAACCAGACCGCAATTCTTAACTTCGCCTATACCCGTGCTAAAACGTTCACCTCTTATAGCGACATATTAAACGCTCTTATGAGGGTGAGAATCTATCACGAAGTATTGAAATTTGAAGAAGAATGCAAGGTCGAACTCGGTCTTACAGTGGATTTCTACGGCATTACCGAAAAAATATACCGTCTTAAAGAGGCGCAACTGGAAATAGCCTACAAAATCTGCTCGGGAAAGAGTAGCCGTGACTACGAAATTCTTTACGAAAAGTCAAAAAACAACAAAGACTATCTCTACCAAATATCAAAAAAGCAAAAGTTGTGGCCTATTCGTAAGATGATGGAGGTTTACGGGCAATTCATTCTTACCCTATTCCCTTGTTGGCTTTTGTCACCCGAAAACGTTTCAAACCTTTTGCCTCTTGAGAAAAATATGTTTGATTTGGTTATCTTCGATGAGGCTTCGCAGGTCTTTATAGAGAGTACTATACCCACTATTTATCGAGGAAAGGCCATTGTTGTGGCGGGCGATGACAAACAATTACGCCCATCTTCCACCTTTATGAGGAGATTTATGGGAACATCGCCTGAGGAGCAGGAGGACTATGCAGTTCAAGCCGCCCTGGAAGTGGAAAGCCTGCTCGACCTATCGGTGGCAAGATATGAAAGCGCCAATTTGACCTATCACTACCGTTCGAGGCATCAGGAGTTGATAGACTTCTCAAACTATGCTTTCTACGGTGCAAGTCTGCAAATAGCACCTAACATCTCTAAAAATCTAATTGAACGTCCTATTTTACGATACAAGGTTGACGGGCGTTGGATAGATCGTAAAAATATCACCGAGGCAGAAAAGATAGTAGAGATCCTTAAATCTATATATGCCACAAGAAAAAACAACGAGAGCATTGGTATTATTACCTTTAATAGCGACCAGCAATCAACCGTGGCAGATGCGATAGACCGAGAAATGTCACGCGATGCTATATTCCGTTCTTATATGATTAAGGAACGCAGTCGCTCGGATAACGGCGAGGATACGTCAATCTTCGTCAAAAACATAGAAAACGTTCAGGGTGATGAGCGAGATATTATCATTTTTTCTATCGGATATGCCCCAGGGGAAAACGGCAGACTTTATACTTCCTTTGGCTCTCTATCACAAGAGGGTGGAGAAAATCGCCTCAACGTGGCAGTCACCCGTGCAAAAAATCGTATTATAGTTGTAACAAGCATTGAGCCTGAGGACTTGAAGGTTGAGGGTTCAAAGCACTTAGGTCCAAAACTGTTGCAGAAATATCTGCAATATGTAAGGGCTGTGGCAAGCGGAAAAACCGACGAGGTAAATGCCCTTCTTTCAACCCTTGACCAAAGCGAAAAACGTCCCGAACCCACGTTATACGGCATACGCACGGTAGAAGAGCAGATGAAAGCCCGTCTTGAAAAAATGGGTTACCAGGTAGATACAGGGTTAGGAAATCGCAAAAACCGAATTTCTCTCGCTATTTACGATCAGGCGACCGACAGATACCTTGTGGGTGTGGAACTTGACAAGGATGCTTTTGCCGCCTGCGACTCTGTGCTGGAAAGAGATGTATATAAACCCCGTTTCTTGGAGTCACGTGGCTGGACGATAGTCAGGGTATGGTGCAGAGATTGGTGGCTCTCCCCCACAAGAGTTATCAAAAACATAGCCTCAATCGCCGAGCGAAACAGAAAAAAGCACTAACAAAAAATCAGGGCAGAGCAACCAAGGTTGCTCTGCCCTTTTAACTTGAAGTCGCAAAGTCAAAAGCGACTTATAAAAACCGTTTAATGACTAAACAATGGATAAGTTTTTGCACACACCTTTACGGTAGCGAGCAAACTAAACTATTATATAGGTCGCGGGCGACTTACATAATGTTGGTGGACATTGCTCCTATTGCATAGTTGTAATTCATAGGAATGCCCTCTTTGCCGAAGGGGAGAAGCTCCTCTTCAAGCTCTTCGATAGCGTCGATCTTGCCGTTTACATAGTCAAGGATACGCTTTCTGCAAGAGATTGTACGCTGAATCATCGCGCCAAGGCGAGCGTCCTGTACCTCAAAGCCACTGGTCTTGTTCTCTAAAGCCCACTGTTTCTCGAATACAGCATGAAACTGACGAAGTGCCTTCTCGGTTTCCTTATAGTCAACCTCGGCGAGGGTACGAAGAGTTTCCTTATCGCCTGCCTCATAAGCACGACGTGTCTTGATACCAAGTTCGTACTTGTACTTAAGAACGTCGCAAAGACGTGCAGCGGTAGTGAAGAGATAGCCATACTTGCGGGACTTCTTCGCGATAGCGTAGAGCTCCTCTGCGTGACGGGCGTAGGTTTCGCCAGCACCGTCCACGATCATGTAGTCGAGGAAGTCGTTGAAGTAGTCGGAGTAAAGCATGTACTTACAGGGGTTTGCAATTGTGTCGGCATCTCTGTCGAAGATGTTGTTGGGCATATCGAGCTTTATAAAATCTTCGAAAGAAAGACCAGTAAGGCGCTGGAACTTAGCCTTAATAAGCGCGTCATCCTCGTTGCCCTTTGCATACTCTGCGATATAGAAGAGCGAGGGAAGCATAGAGAATCTGGAGCACTCGGCACCGTTGTCGCCCCACATAGTCATCATTATGTTCTTTACACCGTTGGTACGGCAGGAACGAATCGCGGGAAGCATACGGTGAAGCGAAACCTCGTTATGGGGCATAAATCCACTCCAACTCCATACACCGCCTGCGAACCAGACGTGCTTGGAGAGTTGCTTGTGGTTTTGGAACATTACGTCATACTCGGACTCCTGGTCGTGGTAGTAGTCCCAATATACAGGAATAACATGCTCGGGGATTGCATCAACAACCTCCTTGGGGAACTCTTTAACCTCGTCAAGGTAGTAATCGCCACCACACCAAGAACGGAAGAACATATCAGACCAAACCATTATTTCATAGCCATATTTCGCTGCTATCTCACAAACCTTTTCAAGGTGGCGCTTTATAATAACAGGAGAGGGCACGTAACCGTGAAGGTCAAGATACTTACCTCTACCAAGCATATGCGCCTCGTCCATACCAACGTGGAGGCGCTTGGTTGCGAAGCACTCGCTAAGAGTAGCGAACATTCTATCAATAAGCTCGTAGGTGCGCTCGTCTTCACACAGAAGAATATCGCTGCAATCCCTCGGAATTTTGTTCCAACGCATGGTTGCGTTAAGATGTGCCAAGGTCTGTATGCAGGGGATTACCTCCATACCTATCGAGTTGGCGAAGGCGTCAAGTTCCTTCATTTCATCCTTGGAATATCTGCCTCTCATATAACCGAAGTAAGGCTCGTCATTCACTTCATAGGTATCCTCGGTATAGAGGAACAGAGTGTTGTATCCCATCTTTTTCAAAAGAGGAAGATATTTCTTAAGAGATGGAAGCGACATTACGGCGTTACGTGACATATCAAGCATTACGCCGAGGGTCTGAAATTTCTTTGCCATTTGGGTTCTCCTTTTTGTATTAGTTTTTACCTTCCTTATTTTAACATATTGTTTTCACCTTTTCAATAGTATAATAGGATTTTTTGATTTTTTTGAATAAAACTGTTCTTTATGGACAAATTACCAAGAAAAGCAAAAAAATACAGGTTTTGTCTTGAATTGTTCAAAAAGTTGATGTATAATATTAAAAAAAGATATGAAAGGTAATTTTTATAATGCTTAATTTCTTGCTCGAAACTTCCGGCGCTACTAATAATGCCGGCAGCCCCTGGATCACTATTATTATGATAGCCGGTCTTGTTTTGGTGTTCTACTTCTTCGTTATCCGTCCCCAGAAAAAACAGGAGAAACAGGACGCAGAGATGCGTGAATCTCTTGCAGTAGGCGACGAGGTAACCACCATAGATGGTATTATCGGTAAAGTCGTTTCCATAAAGGACGAAACCTTTGTTCTTGAAACCACCAAAGACTGCACCAAGATTCGTTTCCTTCGCGGTGCTATTAGATCTATTGACGTCAAGATTCAGGAGGTTGTTGCTCAGCAGCAGGCTGAGGCAGAGGCTTCCGAGTCCGAGGATAAATAATCCAAAACCGACATAAAAACTAGAATCAATGAATAGATTGTAATAAATCATTCATTGGTTCTCTTTTTTTGGAGGTTATATGAGTAAAACAAGACGCAAATTAAAGGATGTTGGCGGAATATGGGCTCTGCTTATCGGATTCGGTGTTTCTCTGCTCTCGCTTATAGGTTGCTCTATCATTCTCGGCCTTTATTCTGTGACTACCGACAATCCTACCGCTTTGCTTGACGTGCTCGGATTGTGGGGTCTGCTGGCATCGGGGGCTATTTCAGGTTTTATAAACCGAAGAATAAATAAAGAGCGAGGTATCGGATTTGCATTCTTAATTTCGCTTTTACTGGTACTTGTGCTTATTCTGGTTGGGTTAATTGTAAACGGTGGGGCTCTACCGCTAAGATGCCTTATAAACTACCTGTGCTACATAGGGATATATATGCTCTCTGCCCTGCTTGGCTCAAGACAAGGCAACAAAAGAAGAAGATAAGGGCTGCTTCATTTAGGCATAACCGAATTAAAACACCGAGGTGTTGTATTACGCAGCACCTCGGTTGTGTTTTTTACAATTTTGAAGAAAATTAAGGTTGAAAACCACCGGTTTTCTTCATTTTATGGTGTTTTTATTCTATCGCCGTTTCCTCGCTCGCCGTACTTTTGTACGG
>JAZUPL010000057.1:0-12121 GCA_045605175.1 Eubacteriales bacterium
CAAACTGGGTAGATATTTCAATGTTGTAGGACAAACGCATCTCTTCGTTTGTCATATTGGCGATGTCGTCTGCTCTGGGAAGATCCTTTATGAGGTCCTTTACAGCTTCGGTGCTAAATACAAGACCACTGTCGCCACCAAAATCGCCGTAAATTGTGGTACCGTTTACCTTGATCTCGTTTACGTACGAAATAACGTCGGCAACAGAAAGACTGGTATCCACATCTTTAAGCTCTTCAAGGAGCAAGAGGTAATCAACTATAAGTCTCTCGGTATAATCAATAAGCTTGTTGTAAAACTCGCCGTGTCCTATGCCAAGAACAGCCTCGAACACTCTGTCACGGAAGTCATCTTCGACAGGGGGGTGAGTCACATCAAACTCGGTGCGTGCCTCTACCTCTGTCTTAATCTCTCTCTTGATGTTTACAAGCTCTTCGGGATCGCCGTTCTCCAAGCGGGTGAGTATATCGTGGAATACTGCAACAGCATTACTCTCGTTTACGATCTCGTGAACCTCGTCAGAAAGGATGTCATCAAATTCGTGGTCGTTCTTAACCTTTACAACTATCTCGTGAATGATATCGGTGTAATCTTCCTCTTGATACTCGCTTAACAGCACCTCAACGATCTGGTATATAGCGTCAGCATTTATCTCTGCTTGAAGAAGTGCCTTATCATTGTAAACCAGTGCGATAGCTGCATCGATGTTTTCGGGGCTTACGCCATCGGCAAGCTCACGCTCTTTGATAATTTCTTTAAGCTTGGCATCAATATTGTCATAAAAACGAGGCTGCTCACTCTGTCCATCAAATCTGTATGCAAAGTATCCGTCTATGCACTCATCCACAAGCTCATCGATCTTATCCTCGATATGGTCGTCGAGTACGGTGTAGCCACTTGCATGGGGATTGGTGGACGCATAGGTCTTAACAGCATTTTTGATAAACTTTTCAATCTCTGCATCGATATAATCGTTAAGAATATCCTTGATGGTAGAGTGACCAAGAGTTCCGTTTACATAGGCAAGAGCCACGTCTTCAATATAGTTAGCGATCTCATGGTTAATAAGCTTGATGATATTTTCAGGAAGGTCGGGCTGGGAATGTTCTCTATCTCCGACTATCCAGTTTATGTATATCTCAACATACTCGTCAACATACTTCGACAAGCGATCGTTAACCTCTGTTTTGAAGAGCTGGTTTACCTTATTTTTGATTTGCTCCTCACCGTATTCTTCAAGATCCTCGGTGGTAAACATACCTGTCTTGACAGCAGTCCTGAGAAGGTCGCATGCATAATCTATAAATCCGTCGATCAGACTATCATCATTGACAGCAACCTTGAAGAATTCAAAACATGTATCTTCTGCCTGCGATATTGATGGATCAAGAGTATCGATGTATTTATCAATAACTACCTTCCAAATTTCATCAACGCTGAAACTACCCTCTACCTCAACACCATCGCCGTACTGACCGTTGATAATGTCATTTTTCAGGTCATCAAGGACGATAGTCTTGATAGCTACGACAAGCGTTTCAAGCATTTCCTTAATCGAAGCCTTGTTCGTATCAAGAAGTGCATCGACGTCGGGATAGAGCGTAACTTTGAGCTCGTTGTCATCGTACTCAATTACGCACCAGCCTGTGTCAAGGGTGCCCCCCCCAGTGGGCTCACCCACGGGTTTTTGTGTAGTGGTGTTGGTGCTTTCGGTTTGTGTAGTCTGACCATCCTGTGCAAAAACAACAGTAGGAGCACAAACGCCAAAGACCATAGCCACAACAAGAATAAGTGTCAAAATAGAACGCCATGTCTTTTTCATTTCGTTACCATACCTTTCGTATATAGATTTTCTGTATTTATAATATATTGATTCTTAATAAAATTATATCAAAGCATAAAATATTTGTCAATGATTTGTGACAAATATTTTAACTTTCATAACATTGACCAAAACAACTATCCATATTGCACAATAAAAGACCTATAATTTGGCACGGCTATGCCCTTATTTGTGTTTTTCACCCCCAATTTTCTGTCAATTTTGATGCCCTTTTTAGGTTTGCACCTAAAATCACCCCCATACCCGTGTCACATTTTTGAAAAAAACGGCAGGTTCCCCTGCCGTTTTTAAGTGTTATTTCTGCTATGCCTTAGGTTTTTCTATATGCCGCTTTTTCTCTTTGCTTATAACGATAATGGCTATAACAACCGATGGAATTACCACCAAAATCATCATACAGACGAAGACGATACCCATAACCAAAAGGCGAAGAATTCCCTCGCTTATCTGGAGCCCCTGCGGCTCTTCTTTTTGTGGCAGGCGTGTTTGACGGAAGGTTGCCTTGTAGATTTTATCGCCGGTAACAGGGCTTATTGTATCCGACCAGCCCGCAAAGGTGTAACTGTATCTTGAATCGTTAGCCTTGACAGGCTCGACCGGGGGGGTGACTATATCGCCGTATTTGCAATAATAGGACGCTAACACCTTTCCCTTGTCATCGGTAAACTTGATGAGATATTCTATGTAAGAACACTCGACTCCGAGAGAAACATCGTGCGATGGCATACGGATTTTATTGTCAGCAACCGTGTGCTCGCTCCCGTCTGGATATACAAGATATACTCTATCAAGCCTTACCCCCAGTGGCAGGTCTATATCTATTTCGATAATCTCACCCGACACTGCCCTATCGGTAGGAATGCTGATAGTCGCCATAGATGACTTTATTATATTGATGAAATATCTTACGCTTATTTCGTAGGTGTGTCCGCTTACCAAATCAAAGTTTACACTTCCCTCTTTCATCGTAAAGGGTACTGACTCGTCTTTATTGCTATTGTTTGTATCAAAAAGAAGAAGTCCTTCGCGATTATTAAGTTTATATGGCATACTTACACGAAGTTTATATTCGCCTTTTGGCTCACTTCCTTCGGGCGAGGTAACGCTTACCGAATATTTGTAGCCCTTTACTCCGTTTTGGATAACCGAGGGGGTTAAAACCGTTTCACCGCTCTCTTTCATTGACAGGAGCGTAGAATAGGATAGTGTTATCTCACAGGAAATGGTGCGAAGAATAATGCCCAAGCGAGCGTCCTGCGAGGTGGCGTGCAAAATCAACCGATAAAGGTCAAAGGAGCGAGCCATCGACGAGGCGCACTCTGCGATATAATAGTCCTCGGTGCGACTAATATATGCTCCACCACCGGAATAAGCGAGGATATATTGCTTATCAAACACGGCTGTATAGGTTGCATCCCGGCACACGGGGACAGGCTCGGTATCCCAATGAGAGAAAACATATTCGTAGTAGTTATCAAAATCTTTGTGTGGAATACCGTCAAACTTCGGAATCGTACCGTAGGGGAAGGACACAATAGTTTTCTGCCCCTCAACTGTAAATGTAATATTATAGTTTTTAATTGTTTCGGCGAAGTATGGATAAAGGACTAAATCGGTATTTACCTCTCTAAGATCAACACGAGTGCCGTCCTCGTCCACCCAATGGCTGAAGAGATAAGTTGCTCTTTCGTCCTCTTTTCTTACAGGAACAGGGCCGTCATAATCTACGCGAGTACCCTTATCAACCGATACGGCATAAGGCTCGCTTCCCTCGTCGGGGTAGAAGAACACGGTGACACTCTCGACATCGAGAAACCTTTTCTCTACCGTTTGTACCGCTATAAACTTATAGGGGGAGTCAATCGAGGCTCTCTCGGTCAAAAGTCCTGCATTATATGCGTCCACTAATGCCTGTTTTTCGTACGGTGGGGTGTACTTTTCGGGTTTTTCACCAGGCTTTGCTACCTCGGTAGGCTTGGTAGGTTCTTCTACCGCCGAAGGAGGCGTGCCGGGGTGCTTGACCTCGGTGGGCTTGGCAGGAATGGTGGGGGCTGTGGGGGCGACGGGTTGCTCTACTACTCCGTCGGGCAACGGTGGTTCTTCTACCGGTGTGGGGTATCCACCTTCAAGAGGCTCTGCCGAATCGGTTTTTATAATGCAGTCCTCGTATTCAAGGATAGCCTGTACCGATTTTGTCACATCCTTACCGTTTTCGGTATAGGAAATCTTATAATTCTTGTCAAGCAGATCGGTATATGTAGTTCCGTCACTTTTAGTCTTCACGAGGCTCGTTACAGGGCCGTCACAAAGAGATTCGGAAATATATATCAGTTGAGCAACTAAAATAACATACTTTACCTGCTTGTCCTGGGACTTCAATTCGGATTTTATCTTTCTGTTGGCATAGAAGGCGTCAAGCGCTTGCAACAGGTTTACAAAATTTTGGCGAAGTGACTCGTAGTTCATGGTGTAGTAGGAATACTTCTCTCTCTCGTCGGTCTTGCTAAAATAATCACCAAGCATTTCACGAAGCGCTGTGGTCGCATCCCCTGCCATATCGACAACCTCTGGTTTCAATCCTATCATACCACTTGTGACAAGGTCCTTGTTCTCTATAACGAAGTCAACAAGGCTACCCATAATCGCAGAGTAAACCTGCCTGTCATTAGTCATATTGACCTTTGCTGCATCTATTATTGAAAGTTGTGCCTGTGCTTTTTCAAGTTGTGATACAAAATTATCGTATTTTTCCTTTTTGCTGTTGTAATCTGCCATTATAAGAAGATACTGCTTATAACTTTCATAGGCGAGGTTGTACTCTTCCAATAGGATTTTGTATTCCTCATAGGCTTTTGTAGCATCTTCGTATTCCTTATTTGCCAAAAGGTATGCGTTATATTCTGCGAGAGCATCGTCATATATTTTCTTCTTTGAAAGATAATCGGTATATGCTGCGAATTGGCTCTCGTAAACCAAGAGGTCACCAAGATACTGCTCGTAGGAAATAAGGTTGCTTTCATACCTTGCAAGCAGGCTCTCGTAATTGGCAGTTTTCTCTGCTATCTCATCTCTGACCTTTGGTGCGTCGGCAAATGCCTGATTTACAAGGGTGGACATATCGGTATCCGACACCTCAATAGCGAGTTCGTATCTGACACTGACACTTTGCTCGGTGTTATGTTCGGGTAGGAGGATATTTGCCATATATCCCTGCCCCCCATTAACCATAGGCTCGCACAAATCACCGAGAGAAACCGACGCGGGTATCCACTTTACCACCGTACCACTACCTGTTGTGTAGGAATATTCAAGGGCGGTCACGGTTAATTTCCCGTTTTCGTTTTGCACTGCAACCTTGGAGGTTGTTATACCATTATCATAGACCAACTCAACGCTTCCGTGCTGGGCGAGATAGTCACGCTCGGCATCGCTAAGAGGCGATGAAAGATATTCTTCAAGTAGGGTTGCCGAATCTACTTTTACATTGTGGGCGGAGGCTGGGCGTGAATAATCATAGCCCTCCTGCGTTGCCCCTGCCACCACAGTAAAACAGGGAATTAGGACGCATACGAGGGCGAGTAGAATGGATATGCTCACTACCGCGGCTCTGTTGCTTTTTATCATATTTTCTCCATATTTATTATAAAGAACACTATTCAATATATTTTCATATTATATTTTAACATACAGGGTTGCAAAAATCAAGAAGAGATTGTAAGATTATCCTGCGGTGGATTATTCATTGTTTGGATAATTTGGCAAAATAAAGAAAACTGTGGTTGCGGTAATAGTTTCTTACCCTAAAAACTACTCAAAAAAAGGACGGCAGGTTGCCGTCCCTTCAAAAAATCTTAAATAATTTAACACGATTAGTCATCAAGCATTATAGCGAGAATTTCCTTATCGGTTACGGTCATACCCTCTCTTGCAAGTCTTGTTACACTGTCTATGGTGTTTTCAACGCCTTTTTTTACTATTCCATCGCCACCGACAAACTGCCTTCCCGTCTTGAATATATAGTAGCCCAAAATACCGTTTTCCACAGCGGTGGCAATCTTGGCGGCACAACTCGCCTTTGCTCCGTCGCAAATAAGCCCCGAGTCTATGGCAAGGGCATTTACAAGAGTGTGGGCTATCTCACGGAAGCCGCCTCCGTGAAGGTATGCAATACCGCATCCGGCACAAGCACCTGCGGCAACCGCACCGCAATATGCAGAGAGTGTTCCTATGCCGTATTTGACGTGCAAGGTCAAAAGATTTGACACGCATAGTGCCCTATATAGCATTTCTTCACCGAGTCCCATGTCCTCCCAGTAGATATAAACAGGCACGGAGGCGGTCAATCCCTGATTGCCACTACCCGAATTTATTATAACGGGGAGTTCACATCCGTTCATTCTCGCATCGCTTCCCGCCGCGGCGTACGCCTTGGCTCGAATGCTCACGTCGTCGTTATAGCAGGCGAGGTACACCTTGCCAACCGATGCACCCCATTCGCCAGAAAGTCCCTCGCGTGCTATTGCCATATTGTAGTCAATTTGACGTTTTAGAGTTGGCTTTACGTCCTCGATATTGACGGTGTTGGCAAACTCCAAAATCTCGGCAACCGAGAGTTCTCTCTTTTCTTCCTTTGGTGTATCGCTATGCTCTTTGCTGTGCAAAATTTCGCCATTTTTTGCTATCGTCACAATATTGGTATGTCTGCCTACAATACGTACAAGAGCGTTCTCTTCGCCAGAGTAGAGCCTGACACATATATCAAAGGGATAGTCGCTTTCGGATAGTAGAACCGTAATGGGCAAAGTTGATATAACCTCTTTCATTCTATCTATCTCTTCTGCCGACACCTCGGATAACACCTCAAGTCTTGCCTCGCTTTTGCCTCCGACAAGTCCTGCAACGAGTGCCGCCTCTATTCCTTTAAGCCCTCCCGTGTGAGGGACTACGACGCTTTTAGCATTTTTTATTATATTTCCACTAACGGTTATCTCGCACCTGTCGGGAAACGAGCCAAGAATATCCCTCGCCTTTGCCGATGCGTAGGCTATCGAGATAGGCTCGGTACACCCCATAGCGGGAATGAGTTCGTCCTTTAATATCTTGACATAATAGTCATATTTTTCCTTGGTTAACAGCGACATATTTAACCCCTTTTACTTGATGAATATATTTTAGCACAGTAGGATAAAAATTGCAAGAAGTATGTCAAATTAAATAGATATAATAGTATGAATGCAAAATAATATCAGGAAATAAAAACAATAACTCTGTTAACACAAATTTCCCCTTGACAAAAAGGAAAAAAACATATATAATTAAAGTCCCCTATGGGTCTGCAATGGTTTCGACAGGGGTTTTGAGATATGATAAGCGTAGCGCGCCGGATAATCGCGTCAAAATGTCCAAGCTTAAATAATAAACGACAACAATAAAGTTGCTCTTGCTGCCTAATGGCAGTGTCGCGGCTCAATAATGCCGCCCGTACCGTGGGAGAGGACTACGGCTCTCACCGTGCGTCAAATCAGTAGTGAACATGAACCGTGATTTTGTCTTTGTAACGGTCATGGACTAAAAGACTACCCTGACGGAAGCCTGTCCCTCGGCGTCCTGATGTGGGAATTTTAATAGAGTGACTGACTACGGAGAAGGTTGTATCAACGGATCTTTGGACACGAGTTCGATTCTCGTCAGATCCACCAAACAAAAAACAGGTGCCCCTTGCGGGTGCCTGTTTTTTTGTTTAGTGATACTGCGAAAGTGTCTCGCTCGCACATCAAGTTCTAAAGGGAAATGAAGCAAAACATTTTTAAAATGTAGATGGAAAACCGTGCAAATCGAGTTCGCATATCCCTCGCGTAGATCTGATAGTTTACTTAAGGTGCGGAGCGAGTGGTTATATTCATCATTGATGAAATTCTCGAAAAAATGCCTAAAACATCAATGAAATAGTCGTCTGTT
Source organism: Eubacteriales bacterium (assembly GCA_045605175.1). GTDB lineage: Bacteria > Bacillota > Clostridia > Oscillospirales > CAG-272 > UBA1740. The sequence goes on from JAZUPL010000057.1 coordinate 7,802, forward strand.
GGGTGGAATTTTTTCGAGGGTTGTTTTTAAGATGCTCGAGTTTATATAATATGCACAAAAACTGGTAATAATTCTTTTTGTCAAAATTATGGGAAAACCCTTTGACTTTGTCGGGTTATAGTGGTACAATAGACGTTAGGAGTATTTTATACCCAAAAAAACAAAGGAGTTTTCTAATGGAAAAGAAACTTGTCTATGATGTCCACGAAAAACCTGTGTTTAGCAAGATGATTATCTTCGCACTTCAACAGGTGCTCGCAATTCTTGCGGCTACCATTGCCGTCCCCACAATCATCGGTCTTCCCACTCAGATTCCTGCCGCTATTCTCGGTGCAGGTATCGGCACTTTGGTTTATCAGTTATTCACTAAATTCAAGAGCCCTGTGTTCCTTGGCAGTTCCTTTGCCTTCCTTGGCCCGTTGTTTACTGCTGTTGCTTATGGCTACTGTGGTATCATCCTCGGCTCTGTGGTTGCAGGTTTGGCTTACGTTCTTATCGCTGTCGTAATTCACTTTGTCGGCACAGATTGGGTAAACAAACTTATGCCTCCTGTTATCATCGGCCCTACCGTCGCTCTTATCGGTTTGTCGCTTGCCGGAAGTGCTATGGGTGATATTGTTAAGGCAAGCGGTGCAATAGAAAAAATCTTTAACCCCGAAACGCTTTCTTTTGAGTCGCTCTATGGCACATATAACCTTGTAAGTCTTATTTGCGGCCTTGTAACCTTCATTACCGTTGTTATTTGCTCCACACAGAAGAAATACACAATGCCTAAACTTATCCCCTTCATTATCGGTATAGGCACAGGATATGTTGTTGCTGCCATCTTTACCTTGATTGGTAACGCTTTCGATATCGACTACTTGCGCATAATCAACTTTGACCCCCTTATTAGCAACTTTGTAAACGACTCAGGTCAATTCGTCGGTTTTGCTGCTTTCTTCGCTATTCCCGACTTTGCTCTTGTTGAGGCAATTAAGGAAATGGCTGACGGTAGAGTATTACTTACCGACTTTGGTAGCGTTGCCGAGGTTATCGTAGCATTCCTGCCTGTTGCTCTCGTTGTATTTGCAGAACATATTGCAGACCACAAGAATCTATCTTCCATAATAGATAAAGACCTTATCAAGGATCCAGGTCTTGAAAAGACTCTGCTCGGTGACGGTGTAGGCTCTATCGCTGGTACTATCTTTGGAGTTTGCCCCAACACCACATACGGTGAATCGGTTGGTTGCGTTGCTATCACAAGAAACGCATCGGTTGCTACTATTACCACCACCGCTATTATGTGTATCATTCTCTCCTTCTTAAGTCCCATTATGGCATTACTCCAGACCATTCCCTCCTGTGTAATGGGAGGCGTTTGCCTGACTCTTTACGGATTTATCGCGGTTTCCGGTCTTAAGATGTTTAAGAATCTTGACCTCGGTGACAACAAGAATCTCTTTGTTGTTTCTGCTATACTTATCTCGGGTATCGGCGGTCTTACCATTCAAATTCCCTATGCTATTGCAGAAAACGGTCTTATCACCAACACTATAACTATTACCTCTATTGCAACCGCACTTATTATTGGTATTGTTACAAACTTCATTCTCAACAAGGTTGAAAACAGCAAACTCGGTGTAGAGTCTGAAAATGCTACCGAAAAAGCAGAAGAAACCAAAGAGGCTATAGATATTTCCACAACGGAGGAAGTATAATGAAAAACTACGACAATGTTGTGATTTTTAACCATCCACTTATCAGACACAAAATTGCTATACTTCGTGACGAGAGAACGAGCATGAAGGAGTTCCGTGAACTTATCGAGGAAATAACCACCCTGATGACCTACGAGTCGCTCAAGGAGGACGTCCCTACTACCGAAATTACGGTAAAAACGCCCCTTGAAACCTGTAAACAGCAGGTTGTCACCGATAATGCTATCGCAATAGTGCCCATTCTTCGTGCAGGACTCGGTATGGTCAATGGTATTCACGTGCTATTCCCATCTGCAAGGGTTGGACACATCGGTATGTATAGAAACGAGGAAACACTTGAGCCATGTGAATACTACTGCAAACTGCCCGATGGTATCGAGGACAAACTGGTACTGCTTGTTGACCCTATGCTCGCAACGGGTGGCTCTGCCTGTGATGCTATTAACCTGCTTAAAAAGCGTGGATGCAAGCACATTAAATTTATGGCTATCATCGGCGCACCCGAGGGTGTTAGCAAGGTTGCCGAGGCTCACCCCGACGTTAACATCTATGTTTCCACCCTTGACAGATGCCTTAACGAAAACGGATATATTCTCCCCGGTCTTGGTGATGCGGGCGACCGTCTGTTTGGCACTAAATAATTCGTGTTATCGCATTCAGGCATAACCAAACAAAAAACGAGGTAGATATTGCAAACAAATGCAGTTTCTATCTCGTTTTCTAATAAAGTCAAAAGGAAGAAAGCCACAGGTTTTCTTCCTTTTTTATTGTTTTTCCTCTTGCTGTTTAATTTAGAGGCTGGTTCTATAATAGCGAAATACTCTTCCCTCTTTTTCTCGCCTTAAAAGCCCTAAAGAAAGGAGCAAACGCAGGCAATAATAACTGTACCTCGACCTCGACTTGACTCTCTTCTTGTACTCGAGGGCGGTAAAGCCGTCAGGAAGGTCGTCGGGGAGAAATATCAGGTAATCCTCTTTCTTTGCGAGGATGATTTGGTCAAGCAAATCAACAGGCATCATCTCCACCTTGGTCGCTTTTATTCGCCTGTTTACACCCCGCCCGTCAAGATACCTGTATTCATCGCATTTGACTAAGGGTAAAATAACCCTGAGCCCCTCGGACAAGAGGTATTCGGCTATGCTAAACAACTCGCGCCCCGTATCAAAAAACGTGTGATAGGCAGAATAACCCCCACCGTCAGAAATTTCGCCGTTTTCGGTGTTTATCCATTTTATGCGTTTTTTCGCTATTATCGGGTGTACTACATCTACCGAATACTCGGCAAGATACAGTTTTAGTTTTGGCAACAGATTGCGAAGCGACGAGCGCTGTATCTCATAAATATGCCCGTCACGGAATATATCTGCCACCTTGCCAAGCACCTCTACCTCGTGGTATGAGTTGTCAGGCTCAAGACAGGTTTTTAGTACCCTATGCAGTGTTTTTTCACCAAGACCGCCTATCCCCTCCTTTGACTCGAGGGCGGTTTCGTCAAGGATAGAGCGAATAAAACGCTCCCTATCTATATGCGGCTCACTCAACGAAGCAGAAGCCTCCTGCTTCAAGTCCGCCGCCTACAAGCGCCTTTATTGTAGAGTCTATTTGCTTATAAGAATCATTCTTATGCACAACAAGGACCGCACTCGTCTGCAAAGCAGAATAGGCTGCTATATCAAACACTCTGTCACGGTCGGGCAAGTCAACTACGACAACATCATAGCCCTCTTTTGCCCTTTCGATAAGCGAGGCGAGTGCCACACCATCAATTCGAGAGTCAATCCACGCATTTTTAGGAGGCTCGGCATAGGTTAGAAGCCCTTCTTCACTTACAGTAGAGAGTGTATCAGAGTCCTCGCCCTCTTCCTTTGGTGTGTTAAGGTTACAAACGTAGAGTGTCTTTTTACCAAGTCTTGCGAACGCCACCGATACACCCATAGCCACATAATTTCCACTGCACTCGGTGGATGCGGGAAGGATAGTGACAACCCTGCTTTGCTCGGTTGATATTGCATTCCTCAGTACGTTAAAGGCGTCGTTTGTAAGAGGACGACCGTCAACCTCACTATCAGCAGCATCAGTCTTTTTCATAGGGACTTCTGCAAATACAGGTATTTCGTATCGGTCGGATAGTTTTTTAACATCATAAGCACAGCCACGGAAGAAACCTAAAACGAAGAACAGGCAATAAGAAAGGACGAAGCCTATTATGGCAAATATCAGTCCTTTTTTTATGTAGGACGGGGAGGAAATTGAAATATCATCAAGAGTCTGAACCTGGTCAATAATAGTTATGTACTTGCCATTTGCACTGTCCATGGTTTCTCCGTTTACCTCGACTATTACCTCCTCCATAGTGGTCTGTACTGCCTGGGTTGCTTCAAAAGCAATATTGGGGTTGGAGGATGTGATATATACACTGAATACAAGCGAGTTGACGTCGGTCTTGGTAGCGTAAATCATATTCCTCAAGGCGTTTACCGCATTGTCCTCGGTGGTGTTCCATTTTACCGCAAGGTCGCCATTTTGAACTGCTCTTCGAACCAAGATGTCCTTGCTTGCAAGTTCGACATAGTTGCTCGCCATCTGCGCAGCACCCATCGTGCTGGACTGGTTGATA
>JAZUPL010000058.1:0-3061 GCA_045605175.1 Eubacteriales bacterium
GGGCGCCGCTAAATGGCGGTGGACGTCCACGCGCTATGCTTGCCCCAGACGCAAGCGTCGGGAAAGCGGAAAATGAATATAAAAGTAAGCGTTTTCTGTCAAGACAAATTCACAACTGTATGCTATAATGATATCACAAACATACAGCTGAACGTTTGAATCAAAGATTAGGAGGGCTATTCATGGAAAATAGCGAGCTTGTTACAAAAGCATTGAACTATATAAAAACCGAGAACAAGAAAAGTGATATCACCATTGATGATGTAGCAACCCATGCAGGCTTTTCTACGGATTACTTCAATCGTATTTTCTTTGCGCATACCGGATTTAATATTATGGAATATGTTCGTTTTAGCCGTTTGAAAAAGGCTGCTCATCTTTTGAGAGGAACGAATAATGATATCCTTGATATTGCTTTGGATTGCGGATATGAAGCACACGAAAGTTTCTCGAGAGCTTTCAAGAACCAATATGGCATATCACCAAGTGAATACAGAAAGAAGTATGAAAAGGAAGAAGCATATTACGGTGATTTTTATAACGACACAATAGGTGCAAGGCTCTTACATGAATTTAAGTATTTCAAGCTTGCTGATAGCGATGATGTAATTGACTATCTGCTCGAAACCGATGCGCTTCGCTATGGATATATCGCAGTTTGCTTCCGTGTCAACGGTGGTGCTGCACTATACAATGGTGAAGATTTCAGAGAAGGATTCGTTTGGTTTACCGAATGGGACAATCGCTTTGAAGGAGAGATAATCTGTGACGATTGGGATAAAATTGCCGAATATAAAAAGGTCTTTTCAGATAAGCGCTTTGATATGGTTCTGTACACTTTAGAATCCGACGAAGAAATTAAATACGAATTTTCAAAGCGTGGAGTAACGATTGGTAATATCAACCGTCGACAAAGTAATATCTATACAGGTGAGCCGTATGCACTCACCCCCATAGAGGATATTACCATGCGGCTGATCAAATATGAGGACGTTGATCTTGTTGAAAAATTCTTTTCGGAAAGATATCCTAATAGGGGAAGTAATTCTCCAAGATTAAAGTATTTGAAGCACGAACTACACCAAAGAGATGTGATCGGTAATACGGAACACTCTGTATTCATGTTCGGCATATTCAAAGGCAATCGTTTGATTGGAGTAAGCGATGGCGGATTACAGAACGCTCACGGATTTGTTATAAACAACTGTGTAGTAACTTCCGTTTTGCGCGAATATGAAACAGAGGAATTGTACCAATACGCTTTCAAATTTGTCACCAATGCTGCTCTTGAAAAAGGTGCGTTGCCGGTTGACGATACACAGACACCGAATACACCAAACGAAAACAAAAGTGGCATTTTTAACTCTACAGAACTCGGATACCAAACTATTACAAATGTCTGTATTTTGAAATGATCTCTTGCCCCGCCTTGCGCGGGGTGTCGCTTTTGTGTCCGCAAAAGCAGTGCTTGTCAGGAAAATTGATAAGGCATAGATGAACATAAAGAAAGGCTCCCTTGTGTAAAGGGAGCTGACGCCGAAGGCGGCTGAGGGATTGTTTTGATTAGAAATCTTGCTTCTTTTACAATCCCTCCGTCACGGCTACGCCGTGCCACCTCCCTTTACACAAGGGAGGCTCATTGCCACCCGATAGTACACCGAAAAGGTGTAACACACTATACCTTGCGGGGCAAGGAGTGTGAAAAGGAGTACGAACAAAATGCTCGTACTCCTTTTGTTTTTTCGGCAGGTTAAACCTGCTTTATGGAAAGTACCCCTTTCGGGAGATTTTTTGTTTATATGTAAAATACTATTTACAAAACAATAATAAAAGCTCATCTTTTCCTGTTTTTGTTACACATATAATTTCGTTTTGTTGCGCAAATTAATACATAGCGAATACAAGTTTTTTGCAGAGGGAAAAAGATGAAAAATATTAAAATTACGAAGGCGATTTGCTTCATTCTTATTATATATACGCTGCTCGTTCCTGCATCGGTGGCTGCAAGCGCGCAGGAGTATTGCGACGGTTATTGCCCTGTGACGGAGGAGACTGTGCCCACTCTTGCCGATAACGTTAAGGTTGGCTCCCGATTTTTTGAGCTATTATTCGGTGATAAGGGCGAAAAGGGCGATGCTGAGGTCTCTCTCGTGCCGGGCGGCGGAGTTTTTGGCGTCAGAATAAAACAAAAGTACGTTACGGTTACGGATGCCACAGGCGTGCCCGCTCTAAAAAACGGAGATATTATTCTATCGGTAAACGGCCATCAGGTCAGCTCAGCCTCCGAGGTTAAAAGCATAGTTGAACAAAGCGGGGGCAGCAGCGTCACCATTCGTGCTCTGCACGCAGGAAGTGAGATCGGAGTTGAGGTAAGACCCGGTTATCAGGACGGTGAGTATAGGCTGGGAATTACTCTTCGTGACGGTGCGGCAGGACTTGGAACGGTGACCTTTATCGACCCCAAGACAGGCCTGTTTGGCGGATTGGGGCACGGAATTTGTGATGCTGACAGCGGCGAGGTCATTTCAATGGAGAGCGGTGAGGTTTGCGGAGTTATTTTGGGCGGTGTTCATAGGGGCGAGTGTGGAAAACCCGGCGAGCTTTGCGGAATTCTCACCGACCGCGATCTTGGCGATCTTTCCATAAATAGCGAATGCGGCGTTTTCGGCTGTCTTACCGATACCTCTGGCCTTGACGACAAGGCAATACCCATTGGTACGCGTGAAGAGGTGCGCGAGGGCGCGGCTACCATAATTTCCACTATAAAGAATGGCAAGAGTGCCGAATATAAAATAGAAATCTACGATATTGACCGTGACTCCACCGGCTCAAAGTCCTTCCGCGTCCGCGTAACCGACGAGACCCTTAAGGCCCTTACGGGTGGAATCGTACGAGGTATGTCTGGCAGTCCTATCATACAGGACGGTAAGCTGATTGGAGCAGTAACACACGTAATGGTAGCCAATCCGACGGAAGGCTACGGCATATTCATAGAAAATATGTTAAACGCGGCAGAAAACACCGTTCCCAAGGCGGCGTAATCAGGAAAATCCGGAAAATA
>JAZUPL010000059.1:0-52240 GCA_045605175.1 Eubacteriales bacterium
CTAATGAGTACAAGTGAAAAGGGGCTGTTTCATTTAGGCATAACCGAATAAAAACACCGAGGTGTTGTATTACGCAGCACCTCGGTTGTGTTTTTTACAATTTTGAAGATAATTAAGGTTGAAAACCACCGGTTTTCTTCATTTTATGGTGTTTTTATTCTATCGCCGTTTCCTCGCTCGCCGTACTTTTGTACGGCTATCGCTCGTCAGCCGACGATTTCTGCTCTAAATCAAGCGAGCCCCAAAGGTGCTTTGCACTAAAAATTCAGATTTTTTGCCCCAAAAGTCCCAAAAAACCTTGGTACATCTGAATTCTTAATGACTCAGCCTCTTATATTATAACCTATTATATTTTAGTTTGCATCGTAAACGAAAGATAAATCCCTCTCGCCCCAATAATAGTGGGCTTCAAAGCCTGATCCTTCGGGCACGTGTACCACGAAGTTTTGCGAAACGCCTGCAAAACTGTTCGGAGGGGCTATAACGTCGCCATTTTCAACATAGAGCCACAGATGTGTCAAAGTTCCCGCACCCACAAACGCATTATTTTCAAAATACTTAATATTCGTTTCACGAGGCACTATAAGAGTGGTAGCAGTCATTCCGTTAAAGGCATTGGCACAAATACCAACAACTTTTACACCATCTGCACCTAGGGGGATAGTAAGCGTGTCCTGCGATCTGCCAAGTTCGGTTAGTCCTGTTATCACGTAAGCGCCTGCGTAATACCCTTCGCTTAGTTCAGAATAGGTGAAGTAGTCGGCATTAGGGTCTGTTGTGGGGTAAGTTTTGTCAAAAATAGTCACGTTTTCGCTCTCACCGAGGGTAGCATCAAAACGCAGCGCTATACTCGATTTATTCCACACGGGGTGGGTCGAATACTCACTTTCGGGGGGAACGTGCACTAATATATCCTTTGCCGCGCCAAAATCACTGGGTGGAGTTACGGCATCAGGATCGTCGGTTTCTATCCAAAGGTCAGAAACCTTCTCCGCCCCCGAAAATACTCCGTCCTCAAAAACAAGTTTTGTCACAGCACGTGGGATATATAGGTTACGAACTTCAGAGCCGTAAAAAGCCTCGCTCTTAACGAGGGCAACACGTCGTGCGTTTACGGCTACTGGGATAGTAAGGTTTGCCTTTCCCTCGGCATCTGGAGAAAGGGCGACAATAGCATAATATCCTTTAAGTTCTCCCTCGGTAATAAGGTCAAAAACAAAGTCCTTGCTATTGATATCTTCGGCAGGATAATGATTTGCAGAACCGGGCAAAACAGGCTCGCAGGGTTCTGTATCTTCAACCTCTATTGACATTCCTTCAGCGGCTATAATATCCTTCGCAAGACGAATGGTACGAACGGTGGCACCGTCATTGTTTAAGTGGAAGTTGGTGTCATAGAAATAACCCGCCTCCATTATATAGTCATCGATAGAACTAATAAACTCGCAGTCGATATTCTCCTCTAAATAAGCAAGAAAGTCATCGCGCACCGACAGGTCATTTTGTTTTATCGCGAGTTCATTAACCGGGCAGTAGGAGAAGTACACCCTCGCCCCCCGTCCCCGACAGGTTCGAATATATCCGTTTAAGTATTCTATAAAAGCATCTAACCCCTCGGAAAAATTATCGCAAGATAGGTCGATTATAGTGTTGGGATCGAAGTACCTTGGCATGATATTCTTAACACGGTCCTCGCTATAATAGTCGCCATATTTATTTATATACTTGGATAGGTATATCTCTTGAGGGGTGTTGCTTCCCTTTACCTCGCCCGTGTATCTTTGCCACTTTTCGCCAAAGAATTTCCACATAGCGCCAAGCATATTAAACCAGTTGTTTATATCCACGTCGAAGAACATTGAGAAGTCGTCGTCAAGCGCCTTCAAGGTTGTATCCGAATTGAAATAAAGCGACATCGTTTGGGGATCAAGTTCGGGTGCTAATACTACTATGTCACCCTCATCTATGGCAGAGTCGGACAGATCCAGCATAAGTTTTGTTCCAAGGGCGGCGTAAAGCCCAAAATTGACAACGGGCATACCCGTGTATTCGGAAAGCCGCTCCGAGTCGAGTCCAAAGGCAACCGATGAACCACCGACTACCACAATTTTCTCACCCTCTATCGAGTGAAGATAATCGTATTTTTCATTTAATGCTCCAACAAAACTTTCGCTAAACTGCGGAGGTAAAAGCACCGCAACACTAACGACACTGACAAAGGGAAGTAATATCGCAAGCAAAGCGGCAATTATGCATATCACAAGTTTTGTTTTCTTCACTTTTCTCCCCCCTTTTTAGAACTGGAAGTAGATGAAGGAACTCTCCATATTCTTCGAAAGAAGGAGCGTCCAACAGAGCAGTACTATCCATACGTAATAAACGAACGAGCCACGTCTTACAAGCAGAGCCGAGCCGTCCTGTAAATCATCGTGGGTGAGCACTTTGTCAATAATAATCAGGGTGGCTATCGAGAAAATGCACATTAAAATCGCTATGGGTGTCAAGCCCATAATCTTGAATGTTTCGCCCACATTAGCCCAACCTGTAAACAACCTGCCCACAAGAACAAAGGCGTCCTCGGGTGTGTTAGCACGGAAGAATAACCAAGCGAAGCAGACAAGAATAAAGGTCAATACACGGCGTATCCAGATAACCAAGGGGTGTTTTGGGTCAGAGCCGGCTCGCATCACAAGTTGGTTACGAGGCTTTATTGTCAGGTTGCCAACTATTTGATAAATTCCGTGCAGTGCTCCCCAAATTACATATGTCCAATTTGCACCGTGCCATAGACCTGAAACAACAAACACCACAAACAGGTTAAATAGGTGTCGAGCCTTTGAGCAACGGTTGCCCCCTAACGGTATATAAAGATAATCCTTGAACCAAGTGGAAAGAGAAATGTGCCACCTGCTCCAAAACTCTTTTATCGAAGCGGAGGTATAGGGGTGGTCAAAGTTTTTCATAAGTTTAATGCCCATTATTCGTGCGCAGCCTGTGGCTATGTCGGTGTAACCAGAGAAATCACAGTAGATTTGCACCGCAAAAAGAACCGTGGCAATAATAACGCCAAGTCCGTTTGCCTTTTCCACGTTGTTGTATATCGAGTTGACATACACCGATATAAGGTCAGCGACGCATATCTTCTTGAAGAAACCGACAAGCATATGCTTTGCCCCCTTGACCGCGTCCTCCTTATTAAACCTTTTGAAAGATTTAATTTGGGGGAGAAGATTATCAGGGCGCTCGATAGGCCCTGCTACAAGTTGGGGGAAGAATGAAACAAAGGTGGCATAATAGAAGAAATTCTTCTCGGTTTCAATATCACCTCTATAAACGTCTATTACATAACTTAAAGTCTGGAATGTGTAGAATGAAATGCCAACGGGAAGTATAAGATTTAATACCACGGGGGGCACTTGCCCACCAAAGAGATTTATTATACTTACCAGCGAGCCTGCAAGGAAGTTAAAATATTTATAGAAGAACAGTATTCCAAGACACACCACAAGTGTCAGGGCAAGCCAGATTTTACGAACCGTTTTATTCTCTGTTCGAGCAATGAAATTTGACGCAAGCCAAGAGATAAATGTTGTCAGAATTATCAAAAACAACAGGTCTGCCTGATAAAAGGCGTAGAAATAATAACTCGCTAACAAAAGAAGAGGCATTTTTGCCTTTTTTGGCAGAAGAAAATATAGTAGCGCAACTACGGGATAGAAAATCAAAAATTCCCAGGAATTAAAGGTCATCTTGTCACCTCCCGGTTATCCTCTTGTTGCGAAAAGACAGACTCGCCCTCACAAGAATTATTGGTAACGGTGTCCGAGGTAGAATTCTCTTCTTCGCCCTCTGATGTGGTGGGCATTATAGCATTTTCATTTTGCCTTTCTTCTCTCTTGTAGGCAAAAAACGACGATAAGGAATAGGCAAAAAGACTAATCATAAAAGCGAGAACAGGTATCTCGATATAGACCCCCACAAACATAAGAGAAAGGATAAAGGCTATATGTAGCGCTATACATATATAGTTTGCTATGGTAGAAAGTTTGTCCTTTAACCAAGGGATAAAAACATCAAGCCCCAAAATCAAAGCATATAATGCAACCGCAATCACCAAAGCGATAATGTTGGTAGTTTGCGACGAGAAAATCATAGGCGCTCCTTTGTAAATTATTGTTTACAATCCATTTTTTAGTGCGAATATGTGTCAGTTTTGAGGCTCCCAATCGGTGATAGGAATTCCGTCTGTATCCTCAAAGAGGCAACCTTCATAATCTGTGCCGACAGAAAGATAATGTTGCACTTCATCTATGCCAAGAGTGCTGCACAAGTCCACATACAACTGATATGTCCTGTACGCACGGCCGTAATCGTTGGGGTGAAATGCGCAATCGTAGAAATATTTGTGTTCCCAAATATAGTCGCTCGCATTTCCTATATTGCCGTCGAAGAGGAAGTTATCCTCTATCATCTTCTCATAAGCCGAGATCCATTGGGTGCTTTCCGCACCCTCGACAAGCGCCGATGCATCGGTTGGGCAGAAGGAGAAGTACACCTTAGCACCACTACTCTTTGCACGAGTTATTGCGTGGTTGACGAGGTTCTTGAAATAGAGATCCGTTATCGTCGCCCAGGTGATATTACTCTGGTCGGTGTAGTCCTTGTTATTCTCCTGCGCGGTACTGTCATTCCACCACCCCTCGTCCTTGGACTTCATTCTTTCGTTTAAGGTGATGTAATATGTGTCGATATAAGTGTGTCCGTTAAAACCGATGTACCCTGCTCTATCCCTGTGCTGATATTCACCATACTTGTTTATGTTTTCGGTTTTTTCGCATACCGCCTCATAACTGCCCGCTTTGGTATAACTTCCACTATAACGATAGTTCTTGTTAAAATCGGTAAATGCACCAAAAATATTAGTATAGTTTGAGAAGTCAACATAGCGATAGATGTTGACCATACTCTCAAGATCCCTGAGCGTCTTCCAATAAAGTTCGCCCTCTCCCATCATATAGGTGCTATTCTCGGGGGCGTAGAGTATAGTGTCATCTGCGTTGGCGAGCACCGACATAGCCTCAAGATAAAGAGTGCCGTGAGTTGTTCTCGTCGTACCAAAGTTGATAACACGGTATTTATCAACAAGCAAATCCTCAAGATATTCGGTGGCAAGTCCTTGATAAGCAGAAGACCCCGCAATAACTATAATCCTCGGTTTGTCTGTGGGGGCAAGAATCCTTGACAGTTTTACCGAAAGTGCTCCTGTATCCGCATTCATAAATCGGGGTGCGAGTGTTGCGTTTACATACAAATTCTTAAAAGAGGTGTAAGATGCTTTGTCCAAAGCCTCATTGTTTATCTCATAGAGTCCGTCGGGGTAATATATAGTTTCAAGTTTTGTGCAACCGATAAAAGCACCGTCCTCAACCTTAAGCATTCTGCGTCCCATAACGAGTGTTTCCATTTTCTTGTCGGTAAAAGCACCCGTGCCAATGGCAGTAACCGTCCTGCCATCGATAGTTTCGGGGATAACCACCTTGCTGTCATCACCATTATACTTGGTTATTTTAATACCGCTCGCTACCCAATGTGGCGCAACGCTCATAGAACAAGGCATCGGATAATAAAAAACTTCGTATTCAAATTCGGAGTCAGGAGTCGCCTCACTCCAAATACAGTAATAGGTGGGGTGATCGTTACCGTCAATGAGGGGCGCTTTTGAGCCGAGAGAGTAGGAAGTGCCCGTGCCATCAGGTTTAGTATTAAACTCGGTGAGAATATAACCGTCGCGATAGAAAGAGCCGTCATCATAAAAGAGAGAACCACATTCAAAGAAGGATAGATACTGTCCACCGTAAACTATCTCAACCCCGTCATCGACCATAGATACGGTATAGTGCCTGTTTCCTCCGAGATTTACACTTCCCATCATAGCAGAGCCACCATTGAGATCATAATAGAGTCTGTCTGCATCAATATAGTTGGAATAAATCGTTACAACGCCGTTATTTGCATATTTAGAGTCAAGGGTAAAATCAAAATCACGTTCTGTCGAAACAATTTCACCACCCGAAAAAAGCGATGCACCAACCGTCCAACCCTTGAAAATTCTGCCCATATTATTGGCAGAAAGGGTTATGAGGGTACCTTCGTCAATATTTGACGAGGGTACTATCGAGGAGGAGTCCGATGCATATCCTTTTCTAAAAATAAAACCGAGTTTTTCTTTCTTTACAATAAATTTTTCAGTAGTAAGATTTACGCTTAAAGATTTGCTGACATTTGCAATTTTTAACACTCCGTTAGCCTCATCGTACTCTCCATGGGAGAGCAAATCAAGAGAGTAGCCGTCAAGAATGGTAACGTTAAACGTAACAGTTTCACCAGCAGTAACAGTAACCGACCGAGGACCGTCAATTATAGCCCCCTCGTCAACATTAAGTTCTACGGTAAATTCACTTTTTCCGCAGCCAACCGAAATAATCAAAAGGATAAAAAGCAAAGAAAGCGCGAAAGCAGTCTTTAACCAACCTCTCATAATACCCTCCAAAATATTTTATCAAATAAATTATATATTATATATAAATAAAAGTAAAGGCGAAAATTGTGTCGGAGCATTTTTTTGTAGAGATTAACAAAAGCATCTTTTTGTTTTTGTAGATTTTGACAGTGTAAAAATGCCTAAAACCAAACCGATTCACTCTTGTTATTAGTAAAGTCAACACTTATATAAGATTTTTGAGCAGTATTATTTTATTAGAAAAGAAAAACCGACCGCAACGCGCGGTCGGTTGTAAGCAATTATTTACATTACATAACTTCATCTTTAATAAAACTTAACACGGGTATGCACTTGCCTATTATTTTAGTCCTTGCAAACCAGGGGGAAAAGTTCTTCCGGAGCATCAATTATAACATCCGCCTCCAATAGGTCCTCCCTATCCCTAAATCCCCAAGACACACCAACTGTAAGTGATGCGAGGAGGGCTTTACCCGTACATACATCGACAGATGTGTCGCCTATAAAGGCGCACTCCCCTCGCTCTATGCCAAGCAAAGACAGAATATTTAACGCTGATGTGGGATCGGGCTTTAAGGGTACGCCGTCCTCTGCCCCTTTTACCAAATCCACCATATCACCAAATATATTTCTGACAATAGGCTCGGTTGCAGAGTGCGGTTTGTTTGATAGGACTGCAACCTTTATGCCCACCTCTCTTAAGGCAGATAGCGTTTCGACAATGCCCCCGTAAGGCTTGGTAAGATATAGCGGCTCACGGTTATATAACCTGTTATATAGAATATATACCTTTTCTATTCTATCTTCATTATATTCGCCCACCGAATGCATAGTACGTTCTATAAGCAGCCTTGCTCCGTTGCCGACAAATTTGCGACACGCCTCACGGGATATTTCGGGATAGCCATATTCATTCATAGCCTTAACTAAATAATAATGAATAGTATCAAGCGTATTCAGGAGAGTTCCGTCCAGGTCAAATATACAACATTTAATCATTGGTTCTTCTACAATTTCTGTAACTTGGCATAAGTCGCCATCAACTTCTTAACTACTCCTGAATCAAAGGCAACCTCGTACAAAATGTCGCCTCCCATATCCCTTGCACTGACTATTGTACCATCGCCAAACATACTGTGATTAACGCGAGAGCCAGGCTCAATGCGTTTTACGCCAAAACTACCGGATTTGCCTCGGTTGTTCGTGCCTCTTGCAGATATGGAGGACGGACGTGACATCTCTCCGCCGCCTGTGTAGTAGGTATCCGAACGCTGTGGCGCTCTTGGTTGCCAACTGCTCTGGCGAGGTGGCTCTACTCTCGGCTTATCAATTGTGAAGAGTTTTTTAGGTGCTTCCATTCTAATAAAGCAAGAGAGCATCCCCTGTCTTGTCTTTCCGTAAAGAAGTCTATTTTTCGCATAAGAGATAAAGAGTTTTTCTTTTGCACGGGTTATTGCAACGTAACAAAGCCTACGCTCCTCGCTCATCTCTGTTGGCTCGGATATATTCTGCTCGCTTGGGAATACGCCGTCCTCCATTCCCGAGAGGAATACCACGGGGAACTCAAGCCCCTTTGCCGCGTGTACGGTCATAAGAACTACGGCGTCACTGTTTTCATCATACTTATCAACGTCGGTAATCAGGTAAACCTCCTCAAGAAATTCCTCAAGGATAGGCATTCTTTCCTCCGCCTCGGCTCGCTTTTCGTACTCTATCGCTGCAGAGATAAACTCCTCGACGTGTTCTATCTTGCCCTCACCCTCAAAGCCCTCGGCTTTAAGCATATTCAAATATCCGCTCTCTTCAAACAGACGCCGAATCATATCGGAGGGGCGATCTGCCTCGTGCTTGATTCTCTCTATCATTTCGACAAAGGAAACAAGAGTCGTGGCATACCTTGAGAGTGCTAAATAAGCAGTTGCTCTGCCCATAACCTCATAGACCGTGGTTTCTTCACGCTCGGCAATTTGTTCAAGGGCCTCGATGGCAGCCTTTCCAATCTTGCGCTTAGGCTCGTTTATTACCCTCTTTAGCCTGAGTGTATCCTGTTTGTTTGATAAAAGCGAGAGGTATGCGACCATATCCTTGACCTCTTTACGCTCGTAGAAACCAAGATCGCCAATAATTCGATAAGGAATTCCCGATTTAGCAAAGACGGTCTGCATAGCGCGTCCCAAGGCATTTATACGGTAGAGGACGGCAAAATCAGAATACTTACGCCCCTCGGTCTTATGCGCTCGAATTATCTGCTCAACTATATATCTACCCTCGTCGTTTTGGTCGGCAGCCTCTTTTATGGTGATAAGTTCGCCCTCGCCCTTGTCGCACCAGAGCGCTTTCGGGTGTCTATCCTCATTTTTAGAAATTATAGCATTGGCACAATCGAGAATGTTGCTTGTAGAACGGTAGTTTTGCTCAAGTCTTACCACCGTTGCCTCGGAGTAGGTTTTGTCAAAATTGAGTATATTTTCCACCGTAGCACCGCGGAAACGGTAAATAGACTGGTCATCGTCACCAACTACCATTATATTTCTGCGCCCCTCGGCTATGAGGAAGGTCAGGACAAACTGTGCAAAGTTGGTGTCCTGGTACTCGTCAACAAGAACATAGCGGAACTTGTTCTGATAGTAACTTAGCACCTGTGGATGATCATACAGAAGTTTCACCGTCAGCATAATTATATCGTCAAAATCCAGAGCATTCTGCGACTTCATTCTATTTTGATACAGTTCGTAAATTCTGTTGTAATCGCGCAACTTGGGGTTTCTATCGTAGGCAAACACGGGGGAACTGAAGCCATAGCGTGTGCAAAGCGAGTCAACCATCCCATACCCGTCGGGGGTTATAAGCGAATCCTTAAGGTGGCTTATATATTCGCAAACCCCTTTTGCCTTCAAATCTTTATCGGATATCCCGAGTTCGCTCATACACTCCAAAACCATACGTTTTTTGTCATCGGTGTCATAAATCGAAAACTCGGAATTATAGCCAAGCAAATCTGCGTGCTTGCGTAAAATACGCATACAGATAGAATGGAACGTACCTGCCCACACTCCACCCGAAACATCCTTGTCCTCAAAAGAGCGTTCGAGTCTATCCCGGATTTCTCTTGCCGCCTTGTTAGTGAATGTTATAGCGAGAACTCGCCAAGGCTCGCAAGGGTCGGATATAAATCGAGGAAGAATTTCCTCTATCTCCTTTGGGTCAAGTCCCAAAGCATTTTCCAATGCCGCAACGTCAGAAACAGAGGGCGACTCGGGACAACTATTATCAAAATATGCATTTCCATATTTAATTAAATAGGAAATTCTGTTAACTAAAACCGTGGTTTTCCCACTCCCTGCACCCGCAAGTACAAGCAAAGGCCCTTCTGCTGTAAAAACGGCTTTGCACTGCTCACTATTAAGAAAAGAACCGTAGTATTTGTCGAACAATGCACGCTTTGCCAAAATGTACCTTTGGGACAGTTGTTTATCGATATTTTCGTTTGTCATTATTATCTCACCTTTAGTGTTGTGTCACACTTTTTGATTGTTGAGTCAGTTTAATAAATTGTATTCGTAATAGTTACTATCAAATTATTCGCAATATAGTTTTGCAGGCAGTTTTTATCCTTCAAAAAACCGTTTAACAAGCGTAGTAATAAGTTCAAAAAACCCGAAAATTGCTCTTTTATAGTAGCAAAGATAAAAAAGTTATCAACAAATTCTTTGTCGATAATGTTTATAACTTTTTGTCGAAAAAAGGTTGATTTGCTTGAATTTCCCTCTTTGCTCTTCGGAATTGCTCTGGTTATCAACAAATTGATTGTTGAAAATGTTGAAAACTCATAGCCCTATAAAAAAATACACTTTTCCGTTTTTTGATGTTACAACCTGCATTTTTTTGTGTCATCGGCTTTTTTCCTGCATATCTTTGGTCTGCCTATGTTTTCGCACTATATAGTTCGTACAAAAGGCGAAGAAGTAAAAAAATAAGTTGATTTATTCGGTGCGTTTTTGTGAATAATCACACAAAAACTATTTATTTTTTCCCCTTTTTAGGTGTGGATTTTCTATTTGAACCCGAGGTTGCATTTTTTCTTTTTTTCTGCCCCGAATTATCCCCACCTGTTCTCTTTCTTCGAAGAGAATCCGACATACCTGCCGCCTCACGACTGATTCGCACCGCATCCTCGCCAAATACGCGCTCAAGTTTGCTCTTTTTTGGCTTAGATCTGTCAAAGATAGGCTGATAGTAGGTTTTCTTCGCTCCGCTTGTCGAGGTCTTTGCTCCGGACGAAGAGGACCTTCCTCTTTTTTTACCACCACGGGAAGAAGACGAAGCATTTTTCTTAGGATAGTAGCGAGAATCCCCACCCTGTCCAAAAGCAGGGCGAACAAGACAGCCTGGGGCTGTTCCTATCAAGTCCTCTCTGCCCGCAAGACGAAGTGCCTCACGCACAAGGTTTGCATTTTCAGGACGGGAAAACTGAAGTAATGCTCGTTGCAATTGCTTTTCGTGGTAATCCGTGGTTACAGCAACCGTCTTACCGTTCATAGGATTTATTCCCGTATAATACATTACGGTAGAAATTGTTCCCGGAGTAGGATAGAAGTCCTGCACCTGCTCGGGGGAGTAACCCCATTCTTTGAGCCAAAGCGCCATATTAACCGCATCCTTCATCGTCGTGCCAGGGTGACTCGACATAAGGTAAGGAACGAGGTATTGTTCCATTCCCGCCTCCTCACTTATCTTGAAGAACTTGCGCTTGAACTCTTCAAACACCTCCACGGGTGGCTTACCCATCATAGTAAGCGCCCCAATCGAACAATGTTCAGGGGCAACCTTCAACTGTCCGGAGGTATGATGTGTAACCAACTGCCTAAAGAAGGTATCATCCTTATCATATAATAAGTAGTCAAATCTGATTCCCGAGCGGACGAACACTCGCTTCACTCCGGGGAGCGCCTCTATTTGCCTTAACATATCGGCATATTCGGTGTGATCCACCTCCAAATGTTTACACGGGGTGGGGGCAAGGCACTTTTTACCAGGGCAAACGCCGTGCTCCGCCTGACGAGAGCAGGAGGGGTAACGGAAGTTTGCAGTGGGGCCTCCCACGTCATTTATATAGCCCTTGAAGTCGGGCATTGAAGTAATAATCTCTGCCTCTTTGATAACCGAATCCACACTTCGGGAACGCACCTCTCTACCCTGATGAAAGGCAATAGCGCAGAAGTTACAAGCGCCAAAGCAGCCCCTGTTGTGGGTTATCGAATGCTTTACCTCGGTTATTGCAGGAACACCACCAAGGTCAATGTAGTCAGGGTGATAATCCCTTGCATAAGGAAGAGCATATACACGGTCAAGCTCCTCTCGTGTAAGAGGGGGCATAGGCGGGTTTTGCACGAGCATCTTGTCGCCGTAATATTCTATAATAGCCTTTCCGTGTACCGAATCGGCATTTTTATACTGAATACCAAAAGCACGAGCATAAAGGGGCTTGTCCTCTTTGAGGTCATCAAAATCGCCAACCTCTATACTCTCAAAGTGAACACTATCACCTTTTTTCGCAAGAAATACAGTACCACGCACGTCGCGAATTTTCTTTATAGGAACCCCCTTGTCCAGCAGTCTTGCTATACGTGTCAAGGTGTTCTCGCCCATTCCGTAGGAAATAATATCGGCACGCGAGTCAACGAGAATACTGCGTCTGACTCTATCATCCCAGTAGTCATAGTGGGCAAAACGGCGTAGCGATGCCTCAAGTCCGCCAATTATGATAGGAACATCTCCGTATGCCTCACGGATACGGTTGCAATACACTATCACGGCACGGTCGGGGCGAATCCCCATTTTTCCACCGGGGGAATAGTAATCATAGGAACGCTTTTTCTTTGATACGGTGTAATGAGCCACCATTGAATCTATATTTCCACCCGTTACCAAGAAACCAAGACGAGGGCGTCCGAACCTGCGAAAGTCATCTACCGAGCGAAAATCGGGCTGTGACAAAATTGCCACACGGAAGCCCTCTGCTTCAAGCACTCTTGATATAATTGCAACACCAAAGGATGGATGATCGACATACGCGTCACCCGTCACATATACGAAATCAACGTCCGACCAACCACGCGTCTTGACGTCCTCGGCGTTTATGGGGAGAAAAAGTTCTCGGTTGGTGGTATGTAAATTTTTACTCATACTTCCTCACAAAGAGATAAATAACACAAAGGGCGGACAACTGCCGCCCGAGTGCAAATAATTGTTTACTTGTTTTCCATTTATAGATTCAGCCGTTGCTACCTCTGATATGGAAATTTACTCTACTTTTTTCAAGATCAAGGCAGGCGTGTTAAATTAACGCACAAATCAGATGGAGAAACTGTCCAGTTCAACCTCGGTCTGTGTGCTGTCGAACATATTACGAAGTTGTGCCTTTCCACTCTCAATTTCAGACTCACCAATAATTAAGGTATATGCAGCACCTATCTTGTTAGCATACTTCATTTGTGCTTTAAGGCTTCTACCGACTATGTCACACTCTACATATTTGCCAAGCGAACGAAGTCGCTCGGTTATAGCAAGTCCACGCACCGCCGCAGTCTCGCCCATAGTTGCTATATAGAGGTCGGGAGTCTTGGGTGCTATTTTATCAAGTCCAAGTTCACGAAGGGCAAGAATAAGTCTGGTTATACCCATACCAAAGCCAATTCCCGAAAGTTTAGGCCCACCGAGCGACTCGACAAGTCCGTCATATCTACCGCCACCACAAACGGTGGACTGAGCACCTATCCCCTCCGCAATAAACTCAAATACCGCTCCTGTGTAGTAATCAAGACCTCTTACGATAGAGGGATCTATCACATAGTCAATGCCCATAGCATCAAGAGATGCAATAAGGGTGCGGAATTTCTCCGAACAAACCTCGCAGAGGTGGTCGGTGGTCTTGGGTGCTTCTTTTGCTATCTGGTGACAGGATGGGTTTTTGCAGTCAAGGAGCCTTAGCGGATTTTTGTCAAGTCTGGTTTTACAGGTGTCGCAAAGACATTCCTTGCTCGCACCAAAGTGCTCGACAAGTTCTGAACGATATTGAGGTCGGCACTCCTTACATCCTATGGAATTTATGTGAAGTTTTACATTGGTAAGTCCGAGTCTTTTAAGAACCGAGTTTGCAAGAGCAATAGCAGTTGCATCGGCAAGAGGGCTTTCCGAGCCGAACATCTCTGTGCCAAACTGGAAAAACTCACGGCTTCTGCCCGCCTGTGGCTTTTCGTGACGGAAGCAGGATATGATGTAGTAATATTTTAGGGGCATAGGATCAGAGCATTTGCCATTCTCGATTATGGCACGTGCCACCGATGCAGTCCCCTCGGGACGCAGGGATATAGACCTCCCCTCATCCCTGTCGGCGAAGGTGTACATCTCTTTTTGAACAACGTCGGTGGTGTCGCCCACGCCCCTAACAAACAATTCGGTATTTTCAAAAGTGGGGGTGCGGATTTCACCATAGCCATACTTTTCCGCTTCCTCACGCATTATCCCCTCTATATAGCGAAACAGTGGTGTTTCATCAGGAAGAATATCCATAGTTCCTTTTATTTTTTGTATCATATTTCCTCCTTGTGTGCCTCGTCAAGAAGCATCATCAATCTCTCATCATCCTTGATGTAGTATAGCATTCCTATAACGGCCTCAAAGCCTGTTGCAGTACGATAATCCGACACGGATGCTCTCTTAGGCTTGTTCAGGTGCCCTGAATTTGCAGCACGGCGAAAAACGTCCCTCTCGTCCTCGAGCAACATATGCTCTATACGTCTATACATTTGTGCCTGCGCCTCGGCTGTAATATATTTAAGTGCCTCGCGATTAAGATCGCCCGATTTTGAAAGTCCCAGGCGAACAAGTCGCTCTCTTACATATAGCGAGTGCATAGAGTCGCCAAGATAGGCAAGCGCCAAAACGCTCGGCAAAGAAGTCCCTATTGTTTTTTCGTGCATAGACACCTACCTGTATTTATCATAAATGACAGCGAGGGCTACCTCGATTTCATCAAGTTGCTTTTCTATTTGCTCACGAAGCTCTTTTACTTCCGCTTCAATAATCTGGGCGGTTTTTACATATATCTGCCTGTTTTTAAGCCCAAATGCCACATCTTGAGCCGTGCAAAGCCCTTCTTTTGCCCACCCATCAATAGCCTCAATCATTTTGTTAAAGGATGTGACTAAAGAATCATTGCTCAAATCAAGATTGGTATCTGCATTTTTTCCATCAAGGTCAATGGTAAAGCAGGCACAACCGCCATATTGCATAAGTTCCGCCATAAAGAATCTTTGCATATTATCGGCACGCCAACCAACCGCCCCCGGGTGGAATAATTCGCTATCCACAGTCTTGTCAATGCGGGGTGTCTGCTCCTCCGCATTGTGTATAACGTGCAGGAAGCCCTCTTGTAGTATAAAATCATCAAGTTTTGGTGAATAACTACCTGGACGGCAAGCCAATGTATCCGGAGTTTGTATCCCAAGAGTCGCAAGTCTTTGCCGAACATCAACAAGAAATGCACTTAGTTCATCTTCGCCGCTTCCCTCAAAGAGTAATGCCAAAGACCACCCGTCGGATAGCAGATCGTCTAATTGCTGGATGGTTATACATCCCTCATCCCCCGGCAGAGTATCTGCCGTAAGACATAGAGTCCCCTTCACCACACTGGTTTTTTGTGCAATAGAGGGGTAGATGTCGGTGAATATTTCGCTCTGTACTCCGAGGAAAAGAAGTGTAATATTCGAGTTTGGTATATCCTCATGCTTCTCTTTTATCAAGTCCTCTGCGTGGGTGTACTGCTGGCTTAATTGTGAACGCTGTTTAATTAACGGCTCTATTTCATTCTCGTAGGCCCTCTTTTGCTCTGCATCTTTAATAATCACAACCGCACTGTATGCTATGACACCTATCAAAGCACAAAGAACAAGAAAAATAGAGATGCCAATAATAACATTACGCTTGGTAATACGAATATTGAACATTATAATACCCCATATTAAAATATATAATTATTATAATATAGCCGCAGTCTTTTGTCAAGCAATTATATTATCAAGGTGCATATTTTAGAAAAATAGCCCTCTATGCAATCCATTATAAGAAAATATTTTAGAAATCTATACTTTTTACTTGCAATATTTTGTTCGAACTGATATAATAGGAATATAGCATATTTTCTTGTGCTTTCTATACACCGTTTATTGGAGGTTGGCTTGTTGGAAGGTCGATTTGGATATATTAAAGACAACTATAACCGCCTCACGGAGGATATTTTAACCATAAGTGAAAAACTTGGCAGAAAGGTAACCCTTCTTCCCGTAACCAAAAGCGGCACGGATGAGGAGCTCGTCGCTCTGTGCCAACTCGGTGTCACGGCGATAGGTGAGAACCGTCCGCAAGAACTTAAACGCAGGGGCGAACTTCTCCTTTCGCTTGGAATATCGGTAGAACTGCACGAAATAGGCAATCTACAAAAAAACAAGGTTAGACAGATCATAGACTCTGTGTCCTTGATACATTCGCTTGACAGTATCGAACTGGCTCGCGAGATACAAAAGCGAGCCGAAGCAATAGGACGGGATGTTCCCGTGCTAATTGAGATAAACTCCGCAGAGGAAGAAGAAAAAAGCGGAATACTTCCCAAAAAAGCAGAAGAACTCGTAAAAGCCCTCGCAGAGTTCCCAAGGCTCAAATTATCAGGACTTATGACCATGGGGCCCGTGTGCGAAAGCAGTGAAGATATCCGCCCCTATTTCAGCCTGACACGTAGGCTATTCGAGGATTTTGGAGAAAGATACGGATATTTCGGCGATGGCATACTGTCTATGGGCATGTCGGACAGTTATAAGGTGGCAATAGAGGAGGGCTCGACGCTTGTCAGAGTCGGCTCTATGCTTTTCCGCAAACCCTAATATAACTTTTAACCATATCGAAAGGAGAATATATCATGTTTGAAAAATTATGGGAGTCATTCAAGAAAAAAGATCCCCCAGAGGAAGAAATACAGTTCAAGACAGTAGATCCTGCCGAGGAGATTCCTGTTATCGCGGCACCGGAAGAGCCCGCACCGATAGTCGAGGAAGAACCCACCCCCGTAGTTGTACCAGAGAATATTGGAGGTGGTATGGAATTCAAGGTGGTACGCCCAGAGTCCTTCGGCGAGGTCAGCAACATTGCGAATAATCTTCTTGCGGGATGCACCGTTGTTCTTAACACCGAGGTGCTTGATCGCCCAACCATTACAAGAATGCTTGATTTTATAAACGGTGTTACATACTGTTTGGGTGGCGAAATTAAAAAGGTTGCCCCCGGCACATTTATTGTAACCCCCAGCAGTGATATAGGCATTACCGACTAAAAGAACACCCTCGTCACATCACCGTTTTTCTTGTGCGAGGGTATTTTGTTGTTCAGAAAGAAGAATAAAGTGGAAGCAGTTTTTTATATTTTGGCAAAGGTGGTAGACCTTTATTTGTCACTGGCATCAATTGCACTGCTATTAAGAGTAATTTTACCCTTTTTCAAAGATGAAGAGGATGTTTTTCTTCGTCTTAGTGTAATGATATCAGAGCCGGTTATTCTCCCCTTCCGCCTTTTGCTATCAAGATTTAAATTTGTTCAGGAATCGCCCCTTGATATATCCTTCTTCGTTGGATATATCGGGCTAAGTATTATACGGTTGTTCCTGCCAATTATTTAAGCGAGGTAAAATGGACTTGAAGAAATACATTACGAAGAAAAAGCCCTCGCAGTACATTCTCTACACACTGATTATAGTTGTTGGAATAATTTTTGACCAATGGACGAAGGCTCTTGCTACCGAATACTTATCGGGAGTATCCACCATTCCGGTTATCGAGGGGTTTGCTCATCTTACCTATCACACGAACCCTGGAATTGCCTTCGGTATGCTTCCCGGGGCAGGTTGGCTCTTTAACACGGTGACACTGATTGTAGTGCCTCTTTTGGCACTATACACCTACCTTTCCCCCATTAACAACCCCGTTGCAGAGGTTGCCATTCCTATGATTATAAGCGGAGGCATTGGCAACACTATCGACCGTTTGTCACTCGGCTACGTTGTAGATTTTATCGACTTTTCTCGAATAGGCTTTAACGCAATATTCAATGTTGCCGACTCCTTTGTAACCGTGGGAGCATTTATGCTTATCGGCGTTCTCGTCTTTGAGTTAATAAAGGAGATACAAAAAGAGCGAGAGGCAAAGAAAGCAAACAGTAGTTTACAAGACAAAACCGACGGCGAGGAGGAAAAATAATGCTTTACTCCCCCGAAAAATGTGACACGGGTAAGCGTCTTGACCTATATGTAAGCGAAGTTCTTGGGGTTTCCCGTTCGCGCGCTGCAAAGATTATTGAAGACGGGGATGTGAGTGTCCTCGGAAGACAGCGAGAGAAAAAATACGCCATAAAGGACGGCGACACCGTCGAGATTGTCGAAAGAGAGGCAAAGGAAATAGAGGCGGTGGCAGAGGATATACCTCTTGACATTGTCTATGAGGATTCCGACCTTATTGTTATTAACAAGCCCGAGGGTATGGTGGTACACCCTGCCCCCGGAAACTATACAGGAACTTTAGTTAATGCACTGCTCTATCACTGCAAGGACAGCCTGTCGGGAATTGGCGGTGTTTTGCGCCCGGGAATAGTTCACCGAATAGACAAGGACACCTCGGGGCTTCTGGTGGTTGCAAAAAATGATGCGACACACATAGCCCTGTCAAGCGAACTTGCCTACCACGGAATAGAGCGTGAGTATCACGCCCTTGTCAGGGGTGGTTTTAAGGAAGTGCGAGGAACGGTTGATTTGCCTATTGGCAGACATCCCGTTGACCGTAAGAAAATGGCAGTGCGAATTGGCGACGCATCTGCAAGAGAAGCGATAACTCACTATGAGATGCTCCAGTCTTTTGGTGCGGTCAGTTATTTAAGGCTTAATCTTGAAACTGGAAGAACGCATCAAATTCGCGTACATATGTCGCACACAGGTCACGCCTTGCTTGGCGACGAGGTGTATGCAAGCAATAAAATTCCTTTTGAAAAGCAACACGCCCCCCTACTTCACGGACAAGCCCTGCACGCAAAGAAACTCACATTTACCCACCCCGCCACGGGTGAACGAATGACCTTTGAGTGTGACTTGCCTGACAATTTTATCCGTCTTTTAGAAATACTAAGAAATCAACAGATATAAGTTTAAATGGCATAACGAAAGCCCGACCAAAAAGGTCGGGCTATTTGCTTTCTATTTAATATACAATATGGATTAAAGCACCTTGGATAAGAATTCTGCCAGGCGCTGGTTTTTAGGGTTGCCAAAGAGTTCTGTCGGGCTTCCCTCCTCAGTGATAACCCCCTCGTTGATGAAAAGAACACGATCCGCCACTTCTCTGGCAAAGCCCATTTCATGGGTTACAATAACCATTGTCATACCCTCTTCGGCAAGGCTCTTCATCAAATCAAGCACCTCGCCGACCATTTCGGGGTCAAGGGCACTGGTAGGCTCGTCAAACAGTATCACCTCGGGGTCCATAGCAAGGGCGCGAATTATAGCAACTCTCTGCTTTTGTCCACCCGAAAGTTTTGAGGGGTATTCGTCTGCCTTATCTGCAAGACCTATTCGTTCAAGCAGTTCCATAGCCCTTTTCTCTGCTTCTTCTTTTGTCTTTAATTTTAGTTCGACGGGAACAAGGGTGAGGTTTTGCAAAACCGTCTTATTGTTGAAAAGGTTGAAATGCTGGAACACCATTCCCATTTTTCTGCGGGCAAGATTTATGTCAAGTTTGTACTGCTCTCTTATAGACTTCAAAGCCTTATTATAATCAAATCCCTGGAATCCGCGAAGAAGCCTGTCGGTCTTAATTCTCTCAATCACCGATTCGGGCGTTGCGCCTTCCTCGCTTATCAGTTTTTTATAGATATTTGATGACTTTATAAGTTCGGGGTACATGTAGGGGTCGGGCTCGCTTATCAGATTCTCATCCAACCAAATTTCGCCTCTTGTGGGAACTTCAAGCAGGTTCATACAACGGAGCAACGTGCTCTTGCCACTGCCCGACGGTCCTATTATAGCGACTACCTCGCCGTCCTGTATATCACAACTAACGCCCAATAAAACGTCCAGGTCGTCAAAGGATTTATAAACATTCTTAACGCTTATCACCGGCTCTCAACCTCTTTTCTATTTTCTTTATACCGAAAGTGAGCAGATAGACTATCGCCAGATAGAAGCAGGCAGCCACCGACATAGGAACTATGTAACTCGCCATATTATTTCCTGCTCCAATAACCTTTGCCGCCTGAGTAAGGTCATACATACCTATCATGCTTACTATTGACGTTTCTTTTATCAGGGCTATAAGTTCGTTACCTATTGCGGGAATAACGTTCTTTATTGCCTGGGGAATTACTATCTTCATCATGGTAGTGCCTCCGGGAAGTCCCAAAGCGCGTCCAGCCTCGGTCTGCCCGATATCAACAGAAAGGATACCACCCCTGATGCTCTCAGAGACGTATGCCCCCGAATTTATACCAAAAGCAATTATCGCAATTATCTCCTGGGGGAAGCCGCGAATGGCAAATATAGCATAAGCCATTATAAATAGTTGCAAAGCCATAGGCGTGCCACGAATTACGGTGACGTAAATGTTACAAATAATCTTCGGCACTTTGAGCCACGGCGTGTCCTCGGCAATTCCAACTATGGCTACGAGCGTACCAAGCACAAGTCCCAGAAGAGCCGCAAACACCGATACAAGAAGCGTGGTAAACAAGCCCTCAAAGAGCATTCCCATATACTTTGCACTGGTCAAAAGCGTACCAATACTTTCAAAAAAACTCATTATATACTCCATTATTCCCACTTTGGGGAAGTTATAAAAAACCTCTAAATGTGCGAAAAAGAACTCGCCATACGGCCAAGTTCTTTTCCGAAATGTATCAAACGGTTATTCGGGATAGAAGGAATTAGTCCTCCATGCCCATGTGAGCCATAACCATATCCTGGATTGCTTCTTCACCAAGTTCTGCAAGAACCTCGTTAATAGCATTAAGAAGTTCGGTGTTGCCCTTGGTAACTGCTATTGCATACTGCTCCTCAACAGGGAAGTCTGCCTCGCCCTCGCTACCTGTGTAGTAAAGAGGATAGCATACAAAGCCCTTGGTAGAATTCTGTGTGAGATACTTTGCGGGAAGTTCGTCAACGATAAGAACGTCAACGGTGGTGCCAAGAGCATCTGCAGCAACGTTGGCAGAGTCCATAGCCTTGTGCTCGGTGTTTGTTCCGTAAAGAACGCCTGCATAACCGTAGTCATTGTCCTCGGTTGCGTTGATTTCACCATCGGTGTAAATCCAACCGGTTGTATCGGTCTGGGTAGCGATAGTCAGACCTGCAAGAGCCTCCCAAACTACGTAGGTAACGCCGTCAGCAGTCTTGGTAGCAACCTCGCTATCTGCGGGGAGAACTACGTACTGGATAGAGGTGTAATAGGGGTTAGAGAAGTCAACCTTTTCTTTTCTCTCGTCGGTGATAGTGATACCTGCTGCACCACAATCAGCCATTTTACCCTCTTCTACTGTATCGATAATGATACCGAAGTCACCGTCCTGCCATACAACCTTCTTGCCAAGTTTTTCGCCAACAAGTTCCATAATCTCAACGTCAACGCCTACTATCTCGGTACCGTCATAATACTCGAAGGGAGCAAAATACGCATTGGTCTGAACTATGATTTCTCCACCTGCACAGGACGTGAAGGCGAAGAGCATAGAGCACGAAAGTGCAAGCACTACTAATAAACAAATAATCTTTTTCATTGTTTTCTCCTTTTCCCTCGAAGGGATGTTGTTTTTTGTTTGTGTCATAATTATACATCGTAAAATTTGTATTGTCAAGGGGTTTTTGAAAAATAATTCAAAATTTATGCATTTTTATTCACGAACTAATTAAATTTTAGCACCCCTTTGTGCATAAAATAGAATATTTTTGTCGTTTTGTGAATAAAAGCAGTATTTTCGCTTTGTTATTCTCGCGGTTTTATGAGGAATATTTGTATGCATAAACGCATAATTATGCAAATATCCGCGTTTTTTTGCTTTCACTATGCCAAAATCGGTACAAGCCTGTTCTGTTTTTATATGACATCTTGACAATACCGTCTTATAATGATAAAATTACTACTGATATATTTTATATTTGTAAATTATGAAAATTATGAAAGGAGATATTATGATTGCACTTTCGGTACAGGACATCTGCTTGTCTTTTGGTGTGGATGTGGTGCTTAAGGACGTATGCTTTTCGGCAAATGATGGCGACAGAATTGGAATAATTGGTGTAAACGGTGCAGGCAAAACCTCTCTTTTTAAAATTATAGCGGGAAATTGCGAGGCGGACTCGGGCAACGTATTTATACAAAAGGGGCATAGCATAGGACTTTTGGAGCAAAATCCCGATTTATCCGCTCTGCCCGGCGAGATGACCTGCCTTGAATATATGTACACCGCTTTTCCCACCCTGATTAGTCTTGAGGGGGAAATTGCAAGGACCGAAATTCTTCTGTCGCAGGCATCGGCAAAAGGGGTACAAGAGGATATACTAAATCTGACCGAGAGGTTAAACGAACAAAACCGCAGGTATAGTGAGGGTGGCGGACTCGAATTTCGCTCACGATGTCGTGGTATGCTGCTGCGACTCGGCTTTGACGAGGAGTTGATAACTTCAAGGATAAAAAACCTCTCTGGTGGACAATACACCCGTCTGGCTTTGGCTCGCTTGCTCGCCACCGAGCCTGATATACTTATGCTCGACGAGCCGACGAACCACCTGGATATAGACGCTTTGGAGTGGCTGGAGGGATATATCTCCGCTTACAAAAAGACGGTGCTGATAATATCCCACGACAGGTACTTCCTCGACCGCACCACCGACAAAACCCTTCATATACAATATTCACGCGCACGCCTGTATCACGGCTCTTACTCGGCTTGCAAGGAGCAACAACAGGCAGAGGCCGCCTCGCTTGAAAAAAGATATCGCGAGCAACAAAAGGTCATAGAGCGAATACGCGCAAATATAGAATTTCAACGCAGGTGCAACCGTGAGCATAACTTCGTCACCATTCGCTCAAAGGAAAAGCAACTGGCAAGAATGCAACTTGTAGAACTCGCACCGAAAGCGCCAAAGGATATTCGCCTGCGGTTCAGTTCTCTTGACGAGAGTGTAAACGACGTAATGGAGATAAAGAATCTCTCATTCTCCTACGGTCAAAGACCTCTTATCAGGAACCTATCCCTGCTCATAAGACGGGGCGAAAGGGTTATGTTCTTAGGCCCTAACGGCTCGGGTAAGAGTACGCTGATGAAGTTGATGAACTCTCGTCTTATACCAAACGAGGGTAAAATAACCCTCGGTTACAATATAAAGATAGGCTACTACGACCAGGAAAACAGAGGGCTATCCGAGAACAAGACCATCTTTGAGGAAATGAGGGACGAATACCCTGACAAAACCGACCTGGAACTGAGAAGCACCCTGGCGCTATTTCTCTTTGGCGCTGAGGATATAGAAAAGAAAATATCCACCCTCTCAGGTGGCGAGCGCGCAAGGGTGACACTTGCAAAACTCATACTGAAAAAGGTAAACCTCCTGATTATGGACGAGCCAACAAACCACCTGGATATCGGCTCTTGCGAGGCGCTTGAAAACGCCCTGTTAGGCTTTGACGGTACTGTTATCGCTGTATCCCACGACAGATACTTTATGGGCAGGATTGCGACGAGGATAATAGAACTCGATCCCACGCGTGAGTGCGGTATGCTTGACTACGAGCTTGAGGACTACGACGATGCCTTTGCCGCCTATATGCACCTGAGAGA
This sequence comes from Eubacteriales bacterium, assembly GCA_045605175.1. Taxonomy (GTDB): domain Bacteria; phylum Bacillota; class Clostridia; order Oscillospirales; family CAG-272; genus UBA1740. The sequence continues at coordinate 23,441 of JAZUPL010000059.1, forward strand.
GATGCGTGGAAGCATAGCACCCACAGAAGAAAAAAAGGCCACCTCAAGCAAGGAGGAATACGAGGAGAAAAAGCGCCGTACCGCCGAGCAAAGGGCCAAGGAAAAACGCATCGAGCGAGCAAAGGTGAGAATAACCGAACTCGAAGACGAGCTTGACCGTCTTGACGCCGAACTCTTTGGCGAGGCGGCTACCAACTACCAGAGGGCGGCAGAAATAGACATAAGAAAAAACGAGATAGAAGAAGAACTCCTCGAACTGTATGACTTGACTATGTAAGTTTTATATATAAAACCAAAAATCCCCCGTTTCGGGGGATTTTTTCACTCTTGTAACTTTGGCTACTATAAACCTCGACATATCCTCGACGAATGTTCTGCGCTCCTCGGCATTGGTGCAAGAGTTTAGCCCCTGCCATACCGAGTCGGCAAGTTCGCCTATGGTCTTTTCGGTTATTTGCCCTTTGCCGTTTCTATCCATAAACTTACGCATAAGGGCGAGGGTTTCCTTTTTGCTATCTTCTCTTTCAAGGTGGGCTTTTTTGTTAGAAGCATCTCAAGGATTTTAGTGTCGCTTAACAACGCCTCGGCATAATGGGCGTTCATCTCGTCCATTAGTATTGTGGAATTGTCGGTGGCTGTACCGAGTACACCTCTGCTTGATGTGTTTTTTATTTTTTTCTATATCGGTGATATGCCGTCGGTGTATCACCTTTTTTATTTTTATCATGTTTTGTTGTGCCAAACGCACCGCTTTTTTGTGCTGAAGAATGTCGATAATTATGGATCGACACAAGCCTTGTGCAACATATACAATTATTCCGACGTATATCGGGTGAAGGTTTGGAATGTGGGTGTACTTACAGGGCGAGGAAAATGTTTTACAATAGTGGTGTCGATAGGCGGTGAGCGTACGGCACCGTATAATCGACCAATTCAAGGAAGGGTGGAAAACCAAAGTCCCTGCCAAAAATCGAGCAACACCTCATACCAAAGGTACAGGGAAAAAGGGGAAGCACCTCCACAGAAAGGAGAGAAATGAAAAAACGAGCAAAATACCAAAACGAACTGCCACGAAAAATGTACGCATTCTTTATAGGGTATAGCGGCATGGGAGCGCCAAGTTTTACAAAATTCGGGGTAAGCATGGGGCTAACGCTGGCAGATATCGAAAGGTTTCGCAGATACGATGAGTTCGAGAGAGCATACCGTGAATGCAGTGAAATCCGAAGAGATTATCTTATTGACAACGCGCTGGCAAAGAAGAACGATGCATCTTTAACCAAGTTCCTGCTCTCGGCAGAGTTCGGCATGGGCGAGGAAAGCCCTGACGATGACGCTTCATCCCTCTCGGTTACGGTGGAGGTGGTGGACGGCAAATGAAACTGCATCTAACCGTTACAAAAAAACAACGCGAGTTTATTGACGCACCTGAGAGCGAAGTGCTCTTTGGAGGAGCGGCAGGCGGAGGAAAGTCCTACGGTCAGGTTGTGGATGCTCTGCTCTTTGCATTAAAGTACCCAAAATCAAAGCAATTGATACTGAGAAGAACCTATCAGGAGTTGGAGAAGTCGCTGATACGAACCGCCCTCTCGCTGTATCCCAGAGAGATATTCAAGTTGAATGCCTCCACGCATACGGGTAGGTTTGTCAACGGTTCTTGTATAGATTTTGGTTACTGTGCGGGAGAAAATGACGTCTATCAATATCAGTCTGCCGAATATGACGTGGTGAGGTTTGACGAACTTACCCACTTCACCGAGGGACAATACCTCTACCTTATTTCCCGTGTCAGAGGTGCTAACGGATATCCCAAGCAGATAAAGTCCTCTACCAACCCCGGCGGAGTGGGACATACCTGGGTAAAGGCGAGATTTATAGACGCCTCGCCTGCCGGCGTCCCCTTCGTCGGTGAGGACGGAATGAAACGGATATTTATCCCGTCTATGCTTAGCGACAATCACTTCCTCTGCCAAAGCGACAGTGGGTATAGGCAAAGACTTCTTGCTCTACCCGACAGAGAAAGAAGAGCGCTCCTTGACGGTGACTGGAATATTTTTGACGGGCAATATTTCTCGGAGTTTTCCACCAAGCATCACGTTTGCAACCCCTTTGAAATCCCCTCGGGATGGCGAAGATATCGCACAATTGACTATGGTCTCGACCGTCTTGCGGTATTGTGGATTGCATTGTCGCCCGACGGGGACGCCTATGTCTATCGAGAGTTTTGCAAATCCGACCTGCCAATAAGTGTCGCGGCACAGGAAATAGTCGCCCGCACTGCAAAAAACGAGGACATTTATGCCACACTTGCACCGCCGGATATGTGGTCGCGAACACAGGAAAGCGGCAAGACGAAGGCTGGTCTTTTCTCGGAATACGGGGTTAATATGACCAAGACCTCCAACGACCGCGAGTGTGGATGGCTTGCCCTTAAAGAGATGCTGGTAGTAGGTGAAAACGGCCCTAAACTACACATTTTTTCCACCTGCACCGAGATTATAAAATGCCTGCCCGCCCTGACGGTAGATAAACTTCGTCCCACCGACTGCTCCACCGAGCCTCACGAACTCACACACGCACCCGATGCTCTCAGGGGTTTTGCTATATTCCACCACCGTCCAAACAAGGATACAGGAAATCCTCGCAAAACTCGGTGGAGCAAGGATATGTGGGAGGATTACTACACCGCAGGCGAGGAGGCAAGACAATATCTTAAAAACAAATATGGAGAACCAATTTGAAAATCAGTAATCAACCACAACAAAGATTAGAAATCTTCTCCTCGCTCTACGAAAATGCATTAAGCGCCATATCGCCGATATACGAAGATATGGACAAACATATGCGACAGTACAAAGGCTCACGAGAGATTGACGACTCGGTGGAGGAGGCTCTCACGGTAAGAAACATCACCTACGAAATAGTCGAGAGCCAGGTATCCTCGGATATTCCCTACCCCAAGGTCGATCCCGTCTCATACAGCGAGAGAAGAGAAAGAAACGCCGAATCGGTGGAAAGGCTTTGTCGCTCTATTCGCAACAGACTCCCCTTTGAGGAACTTAACGATATGGACGAAAGATACACCTACATCTACGGCGGAAGCGTATGGTATGCCGAATGGGAACATGATACAGAGTATATGGGCGAGATGGGTACGGTTAAGATACACTGCCTCTCCCCCCGCGACTTTATACCTCAACCCGGCATCAGCCATATCGACGATATGGAATACTGTTTCCTCAGACTTACCACCACTCTCGACGAGGTGAGCCGAAAATATGACAAAAGTTTAGAGCAACTTGGGGAGGCAGAATTTGCCTTTGAGAGCGATAACTATCTCGAAGAATCCGAAGCCATAAACGTAATTGTTTGCTTTTGGCGTGATGAAGTGGGTGATATTTCACGCTTTGTTTTTTCGGGCGACGTAATATTATCCGATATTCCAAAATTCTATCACAGAAAGAGTTTAAGATGCAGTCTTTGTGGCCAAGACGAGCAAGGTTGTAAATGTGACACGCCCCTATTGGTAGAAAGCGAGGTCGAGCGCGAGGTACTTACCGAAAACAAACTGCTTCGCTCGGGATATTTGATCCCCGCAATAGCCCCGAAAATTGCAGAGAGAGGGGGAAAGGGCGGCTCGCATCACACCGAAATCCCCTATTATGTACCCAAGGTATTCCCCATCGTCATAAGGAGAAACACCTCCTCGGAGGGCGAGTTGTTCGGTCAATCGGATTGCGACTATATTAGACCTCAGCAACAGGCTATAAACAAGATAGAGTCTCGCATTCTGCAAAAACTTTTACGTGCGGCGGTAACCCCAATTATGCCCGAAGATGCCACCGTCAGTGCCTCCAACTCAATATTCGGTCAGGTTATAAGAATGAAACCCGGAGAAAATCCCGGTCAGTATGGCAAGGTGGACACCACACCCAATATAGCCCAGGATATAGCAGAGGCAGAAAGACTCTACGACCAGGCGAAGAGAATTATAGGCATCTCCGACGCCTTCCAAGGCATCGACACAGGACTTAACGAATCGGGTGTGGCAAAACAACTTCGTATTACCCAAGCAAGAGGCCGTCTTGATTCTAAGAAAAAGATGAAATACAGCCTATACGCATCGCTTTACCGTGTCATTTTCGGTCTTTATCTCGCCTTCGCAGATGAGCCAAGACAACTCGCCTTCAAGGACGCCTTCGGCAGAGTGCATCAGGCTCAGTTCAACCGTTATGACTTTATCGAATATGATGTTCGATCGGGCGAGTATTACTATGACGATGCCTATCTGTTCTCGACAGACTCAGGCGAGGGTGATGCCGACCAGAGAGAACTTCAATGGCAGAGAAACCTCGAAAACCTCAGGTCGGGAAGCCTTGGCGATCCGTCAAGTGTATCTACACTCTTGCGCTACTGGCAATGTCAAGAGAGAGCGCACTACCCCAACGCCAGAGAAAACGTGGAATATTTCACCGAGGCATTAAAGGCAGAGGGAGGTGTTACCTATGTCTGAAATCAAAGGTTTGGAAGAATATATGCGAAACTACTTTCGCTCCACCACCCTTGAAAACGGACCTATGAGTTTCTCGACCTTCAAGTCGCAAACCGGCTCTAACCCTGCGGGCGACTACGCCCGTGCCATGAGTGCTGCAGCCAAAAAGGCTATCAAAAACAGTTCCTCCTACGGCACAGGCGCTGTCGATATGCAAAAACTTGGGCTTACAGGCACCGGATATAGTGACTATCTCTCAGCCCTCGAAAAGGATAGCCTTGCAAGAACCGAGGCAAGTCTTCTGACAGATAGAAAGCGAGCCGAATACGACGAGGCGCAAAACTATCTTTCCTATCTAACAAAATATGCTGAAAAGCAGCAGGAACTAAACACTCGCATTACCGACGCCTTGGTGCGTGAACGTATAACCGATGCCAATACCGCATACCTTTACGGAATACATAACGGGCTTTCTCCCGAAATGGCAAAAAAGGCGGCGAGCGACTCGTACGGTCTTATTAGGCAGAAACTAATCTCCGAAATTCTATCACGGGCGGCATCCTTGGAACTTGATGGCGAGGGCGCCGAGATATATGCAAGACATATGGGAATGTCGGACAGTGATGCTAAAATGATAGGAGAACAGGCAAAAGAACTCTATGCCCACTATTTGCAGATATCCGATGAATATCTCGACTATTTAGACCGATTAGACGAACAAGGCGACCACACCAACGGCAAATATGTTATCAAAGATAAATAAAGAAAGGAAATTATTATGAGCAACAAAAAGGATTTATCCAGCGTTTACAGAACCACTTCTATCCACATCATCAAGGCTCCCGTACCCAACCCTGATAAGCACAGCGGTAGTGTAATCAAATTTTCGGGAGATGGTCGTGGAGGTAAGAAATGACCGAACAGGACGTTATCGAACTTGAAAACGAGGTTGACGAGTCTATCGGGGAGGTAGAAAACATAGTCGTCAAGGAAAACGACAACGATATCGACACAGAAATTCCCTTAAGCGAGCCCGCTATCGAAGAGGGAGATATTGACTACGAAAGTCTTATGATGGAAGATCTTGCCGAACTTAAAAGGGAGTTTTCCGAACTCGACAGTATTGAAAACATAACCGAACTTTCCAACCCTCTCCGCTATGCGGCATTACGTGACCTCGGTCTTTCTCCCAGAGAAGCATATTTGGCAACCTCTCCAAGAAAGACTGCCACAGACAACCGTGCACACCTCTCATCCGCAGTGGGGAGAACAACCTCAAGACCTAAAACCGCAATACCTCCCGCCCAACTTAGACTGGCAAGAGAGTTATTCTCCGACCTGTCTGACGCAGAAATCAACGCCCTTTATCGCAGGGTAACAAAGTAAACAAAACAGATGCGAACCTAACTCGGGAAAACCACCCGGGTAAGGCTCGCAAAATTGCCGTGAGATTTTCACGAGCAAAACTAATCCAATTATAAAAAACAAATAATAACAAGGAGAGAATTAAATGGTAATCTATTCTAAAAATGACGGTGCTCATTTTGCCGCAATAGGCAGAATTGAAACGCCTATTAAAATGATAATCGAAAGAGAGAGTAATATTCTTGACCAAAAAGGGGGTATTTGCGACTGGTTGTTCAATGTAGAAAAGAGCAACCGTTTCGCTGAAACCATTGTTAGTCAGGGCGACTTCGGAATCTTCATGTCAACATCTGAGGGCGAAGATGCAAATCAGGATAGTTTTATAGAAAACCCCGGAAAGTATATCGAACATATTCAGTTCACAAAGGAATTCGTAATCACAGCTGAGATGATGGAAGATGCTGTAAACGGTATCGCAACAGATGCAAAAAGAAGGGCAGAAAGTTTTACCCGTGCTTATTACAGAACGAGAAACAAAATATGCGAAACTGCTCTTGCCAAAGGCAACGAATATTCTGCGAATTTTGGCGGTACTACCCTAAATCTTACGACATGGGATGACTTGCCACTCTTCCACAACAGTCACAGTTGTGGCAACATGCCCCAATCAAACTACTTCTGGGGCAACTTTACTACCTCTGCCAGCGATTCAACCAAACTCGACGCCCCAAGATTTGCAGAAGTGCTCTATATGCTTTCCCACGAACTTCGTTCGATGAAGAGCGATAATGGTGAAATTCTTGGATACACCGCTGACACCATCATTCTTCCCGGAAACAGACCTAAACTTGAGGCTATGGTAAAGGCGGTTTGCGGTAGCGAAACCTCCCCCTTCACCACCGACAACAATATCAACCTCCACTATGGCAACTGGAATATCATAGTTCTTCCCTCGTGGACAACCACAAGAGATGAGTTTATGCTGATGTCTTCCGAGGCAAACAAGAATATATGTGGCAATATGTTCTTCAACCGCATACCTCTTTCAATAGACAACTGGATTGACCATCGTTCAGGCAACTATATCTGGACTGGTAGATGTCGTTTTGGTGTAGGTTTTGGTAACTATAAGCATATTCTCCGTGCTATCAACTCCACCGATGAAATCGAAGACGCAACCGAGCTTATTGTATAACCGTTTGCTTTGCTCGTGAAAATTTCTAAATAATCGAGCACGGGTGCAGACTTGCTCGTTTTCGGGCGCTGCACCCGTTAATTCAAAAAAGGAGGAAGAATGACTTATAATCAATTAAAAAAGGATGTATTTCGTCTGGGTTTTGAGACGGTCATTGAGGATGAAAATATTCTTCTCGGAGCTGCAAACTCTGCCCTTGACCTGATATATCTCGACCGTCCGAGAGTAAAAACTTCAAGGCTCTACGTAAAACCTGTGCATTTCGTCCTGTGCCGCGAGTACTTATACATAAAAGGAAATACGGTGACTGTACCCCTTGAGGGTGACGCCTATTCATTCACCGCCGTCGGCCGGGGAAAATACACCTTACAATCCCGCGAAAAAAAGGTTAGCCATAACATTTCACTTGGTGATCTTAATCACAGCGGGCGCCTGGACTCGAGTGGAACTATAACCTTTGAGAGCGAAAGCGGGCTTACAATATACAACCTCGCCTCGATAAAGGAACTCGCAGAGGATTTATCAATTCCGCTTTATTCACGGTTAAGAGAGGTGGATCCAACAAACGGCGACGGTGACCTCAGATCCTTTTGCCACAGTCCCTACTATGCCGACGGAAAAGAAGTCAAAGAGGCGGTGCTTAAAGGCGAAAAACTGTTTTTACCCGCCGAATTTCAGGGCGAAATCTTCCTTGACTACTACCGAGCACCCACACATATAACGGCAGACAACCCGGAACAGAGCATAGATATTTCCGAGGAGGTATCCCCCCTGCTCCCCCTGCTCACCGCCTCATATTTGTGGCTGGATGATGACAGCGAAAAGGCTCAGTATTATATGGCTCTGTACCGTCAATCTCTGGCAACTGTAATGCGTTATTCGATTCGCTCTCTGGACTCGAAATACAAAACTAACGGGTGGGCTTAATATGGCGGTTTACAGAAAAAACGGAACTCAAAACCAATATACCAAAGCCTACACCAATCTTCGAGGAATCAGAGCGACGGGCGGGGACGGCGAAGTAGAATATATGGAAAACCTCTACCGTGACTACCACAGCAGCGGAGGGGGATTCCCCGAGAGCGTACCCGGTTACAGACTCTTAACTAAATTACCCTATAAAATCAATGCCATTTATCCCCTGGGCTCAAGCGACACCACCAAACTTATTATCCACGCCGGCACTTCGCTTTACGTCGTGCCTACAAGTGCACCGTCTAATTTTATAAAGATAGCAGATATCGGCATTTCGGAAAGTTCCGCCTTTCGATTCGGCAATTATCTTTATTTGTTGTCGGGTGGAAAAATGTTCAGAATCAGCACCTCCGGGCTTATACAGGAGGTCGGTGACGACAAGGAGGTAAAACCCTATTCACCTATTGTGTATTTTGACGATGAGAAGTACGAGCAGCGAAACCTGTTAAGCAATAGAGCAAGAGAACGAATCAGAGTATTCAGTACAGAGCGTTTTGCTTACGGTAGTAAGGGTATAAAATATCACATAGTGGATACCGTGTTAAGATATTGCTCGGTTGTTGGGATAGATAGCGAGTTCAGCGGCGCACTTTATATCCCGGGCTATACCCGTATCGGGACTGACGAATACAAGGTCGTTGACATAGAGGACAAGGCTTTTGCACAAAACACAAGTATTACCGAGGTGCATATTGGTGAGGGGGTTGAGAGGATAGGCAAATTTGCTTTTCAAAAGAATACTGCATTAACGAAACTTACAACTCCTCGGTCTTTAAGAATAATCGACAACGCCGCCTTTCAGGACTGTACGTCACTGTCCGAGGTTTATCTTTCGGACGGGCTTGAATACGCCGGCATTGCTGTATTTAATTTCTGCCTATCTCTGAAGAAAATGAACTACTCCCTTGACGAAACCCACTTTAAGGCAATAGAAAACTACGACCTGATAGACAATTATGAACTTATCTATGAAAGCGAGAATCTTTCAGGAAGAGTAGCCATCCCGATACACTCCGAGGCAAATAGTTGCCAAAGGGTGACGATTGATCAAGAAGAGATCGAGTTTGAAACAGAGACAGAAAACGGCAAGCCCTGTGCAGTGCTTTTAGACACACAAACGCCCTGGTCGTTGGACGGAAAGACGATAGAAATAGAACTGCTTCTTCCCAATTTGTTTTCCCGTTTCGACGGAACAGGGGGTAACGAAGGGCAGATTGAAGGCAAGGCGGCTATCTGCGGTTGCAGAATAAGTGAAAAGTTTGACGGACGCATTTTCCTAAGCGGAAACATAAATCTCCCCGGTTCGGTATTTTATTCTGCTGTGGGAGTTGAGGGTGACGGCGAACCGCTTTATTTCGGAGAATATAACTATTTCAACGACTCAAGAGGCGAGGCAGATATCATATCAATGATGGCGGTGAGGGACTCGCTCGCAATATTCAAAAACAAGGACGACGGACAAGGAAGCATTATTTACCACTACGGAAAGGACACCGAAGACGATGTAGTGCCGAGAGTATATCCTATAAGTTCGGTTCATTCGCAACTCGTTGCATGTGGGGCTTCCCGCAATTTCTTTGATGACCCGGTGTTCATATCCCCCTTAGGATTATGTGGAATTGAGCACCGCCAACTTGAATATGATAGAAGCATTTCGGTCAGATCCGAAAATGTAAACTACTATTTACTTTCAGAAGATCTCAAAAATGCCGAAATTGTCGAGTGGGAGGGCTATCTCTGCATATCGGTCGGAGGCAATATGTATCTCGCTGATTCAAGGGACATAAGCAAGAATCGGCTCGGCAAAATACAATACGAATGGTATATGATAAGAGGTGTGGGACACTACGATAACGCCATGCCCGTGTACCGTTATTCGCTTAGCAACTCGGATGCATTATCCGAGCACCCCAACCTTGACAGGAAGGTAGAAGGAATTGTATTCAGTAGTATTTTAACGGATAAAGACGGCGAAAATTCTTTGATGTATTTCACTATGGAGCAGGGTAAAAGGTTTGCCGTTGCACCAACCGAAGAAACCAAAGGCGGCATCTTCAAAGAAGGCAGATGCTTTACCTCGGACGACGGTATTCATCTTTACTTTACCGCAAGCGACGGATACCTGTACACCTTCAATAACGATATGCGAGGAATAGCGCCCGAGAGAATACGCGAATCTTTCGACTTCGACGAGGACGAATATTCCTCGGTAATGAAACACAAAATTCACCCGGATTTTTACGATTTTGGTGGAAGGTCTGTGCGTTATGCCTTGAGGACAAGGGCCGATAACTGCACCTCGCCACACCTGTCTAAGGATACTGTAAAAGGCTCTTTGGTGGTAAAGTTAAAGAACTTCGGTCGCACTTCTCTAACTCTTGAAGTAGGTACTGACAGGTCGGGTTACAAGGAGATTGTCGAATTTAGCCCCTCAGATATCGATTTTTATGACATAGATTTCTCAGGTTTTACATTTGCCCTTGCAGACAGTTATACCCTGCCCTTCGGCGAAAAAGAAAAAAACTGGATAGAAAAGTCGATTTCGCTATATACCGAGAATTTCAGAAGTCCAATAGGTGTAGAAACTGTCGCCTTCCGCTATCGCCTGCGTGGGAAAATAAAGAAAAGATAACAAGTAGTAAAAGGAGTTAAAATGAAAGCAACAAAAATTACCGAGGGAGAGATATCAGATCTGCTTATTTCTTCCCTGCCGACAAGACCAACCGCACCCACCTCCTTTGGTGGAAAGGGCTTTACGGCATCAGATATGAAAGCGGCGTTTGACGCTCTGCCTCTTTATATAAAGGACAGGTTGAACCTGCTTATAGACAACATCTCTTCATCGGGTGAGGATTCGGTCGCTCACTCGATACAAACAGGCATAAAAGAGGACTATACTCTCGCCAATCTTTTCGAGGATATACTCAGCGGTAATATACTTACTCTTATCAATTTTGACGGTGAAACCCTGTATAGTTTTCTACTAAGAGTCAGGGATATGCTCGCATAGGGGAGGTTGTATGACTAAAATAGAATACTCTACCTTCTCTGGCATAGGCGAGTGGCGAAACTACACCAAGGGGAGCGAAATAACCGAATTTTCCTTTCCTGACACCAAGGACGGCAACCTGATTATAGGTGGTTATATATACCCCTTATGCGCCGGTATTGCCACAGTCAATGCAAAGGAGATAAAAGATGGTATTTATCGCCCAAAAATTAACACGGGTGCCTGTATAATAGCCTTAGAGCCTATCGAAATCAAAAAAGGAAACATCAGTCCCGTTCCCACCGAGGAACAAACAGTAAGACGTCTGTGCAGCCGTTTGGAAGTGGCAGAGAAGCAGATAGAAACCTTGACCGAGATATGCTATCAACTGCAAAGCAGAATGGGCAACAGCCTACACCTGTTTTGAATTTTTCACCGAATAAACAAGAAAGGAAACCAGATGAAAAGAAGTATTAAATTTATTATTTTCACCCTTATGCTTGCCTTGATGCTACTCCCCCTTTCGGCAAGCGCCGAGAGTCTTTCGGAAAATACCGAAACAAACGCGGGCTCAACCGTCTCCGAAGAAGCGGTAAGCACCGACAACGAAGTGGGTATAATAACCGAGCAAGACAAAATAGCAGAAGATGCCCCACCCCCTGACAATATAGAACAAGAGGAAAAGGGCGATAATCAAATCGAGCAGGGTGACAACAACGACGCTCCCACCGAAGATGAAAACACCGCCGCCGGCGCAGGCGACAAGGGGGATAACCCTTTTGAAATGATCTACAACTTTGCCACCCTGCATATAGGCGAGATATTTTCAATTCTCTCCTTTATCTCTGCGGCACTTGTTGCACTGCTTTATAACAAGGGACTTCTGCCCGCCTTAAAAAATTCGCTCTCGGCTATGGCAAACATACTCTCCGGAGTCAAGGATTCTACCGAAAAGAGTGAAAACCTATCTAATGAAATGCGACAGCAACTTCTCGAAAAGCTCGACATAGCAGAGGGCGGCCTTAAAACTATGGGTGACTCGATTGCCACTCTCACCGAGCGTCTTGACAGTCTTACCGATTCTAAGGATGAGCAGGAAAAAATGCGCTTAATTATGAATGCACAAATAGATATGCTTTACGAAATCTTCCTGTGCAGTAGTCTTCCCGAATATCAAAAGGAGGCTGTGCGCGAGAAGGTGGCGGCTATGAAAGAGGTGCTTTGCTGTGAAAAGCAAGAAAACGCCGATTAGTATTTTGCTTTGGGTTGTGGGTATGCTACTCTGTGTGGGCGCACCGCTTATAGCAACACTCTCCTACTTTCCCGTTTGGGTGGCGCAGGGTGGCGAGTTTGTCATTTCCGGCTTTACCCTGCTTATCGCTATTATATGCGCTTTGCCCCTTTACAGGTGGCTTAAAAACGGAATTTCATCCCCCTCGGGGATTACCGTGTGGCTTGTGTTATTCCTTATATTTTTTGCACTTGCAAGGGTAGCAAACGAGATGACCGTAATTGCCTTCGTCGGATTCGTGGGAAACATTCTTGGAGGAATAGCCTTCAAAATTAGCAAAAAACTAACAGAGGAAGGAAAGAATGAATAACGACTTCGACCCGACGCTCTTAGCCTCAGGCAACCTGGTTAAAAAGGGATATAGGCTCCTGGCAGAAAACGTGGGAAAAACGATAGCCCTGATTACCGCTATCATTGCCGTACTCGTAAGTTTTACCGAGATTGGATTCTACGAATTTGGCTCAAAGGAGATGACAGCCAACCTTATTCTTATCACGGTGGCGTCATACATAATATATTTCTCTATGGAAGATGCAGGCGAGAGGCTTGGCAGACAGAGCGAAGAATATCTCTCTTGCGAAAAGTCGTACATCGAGATTCGCGACAAGATAGAGGCCGGCGACACCCAACTTCTGAGAGAATATTGCAAGGAATACACCGAGGCAGAACTCGAACACAGGCGAGCGATGATGCTGGCAGAGGGTGGACTCACCCCCAAGGACTACGCCGACTATCTTGATGGCAACAAATTCCCACTTAAAGAGAGATTCACCCTATACCGTGCTAAAAATTCACGCCCGATAGACCTCACGATAGGCACGCTATTAAGCGAGAGAAATAGCGAAACAAAGGAACTTCGTAATCCTGATGCACTTAAACCCCTCCGTCTATTTCTCTCTTTGATTCCTTCCACTCTTTGCACCTTTTTTACCGTATCGGTTATGCTCAGCACCCGTGACGGACTTACGGTAGAAACCGTTATTGAGAGCATTCTCAAACTCTCCTGTCTGCCAATCGTGGCACTGAGAGGTTATTCTCGTGGATACACCCACGCAAAAGAGGGGCAAAGCGCCTGGTTGCGCGTCAAGACATCCCTGCTTTGCGGCTACCTCAAAAAGAAGGACGAATTACTTGCCAAGACAAAATAGCATAGTTTTCACAACTGCTAAAGGTCTTAAAAACTCGTAAAACGAGTCCACCTCCGCCAAAAGCGGAGGTGGTTTTATTTTGTGTTTTCTTGGTTAAATAAATGCAAGTTGACATTTTACTGATTGACATACAGATAAAAATGGGTTATACTTTAATAGAAGAATTTATGTAGAAGGAGGTTGTTATGCGATACGATGAAAATAGGAAACTGATGCTTGTATCCCTCAGGGAATTTGTCACCCTTGCAAGACGCGGAATTGCCACCACCCTCCCCTACGACGATGAAGAACCTACCATTACCGACATCTCAAAAGCAGAAGGTAAAAGGCTTTCCTTGCCGGAGAGCAAAAAGCTGTTGAGGCTCTCCTTTTCTCTTGGTGATATTGACTACGAACTTTACGCCGAGGCTGAAAATATAAAGTCCAACGAAATTACCGTTGTTCGCTCGCTTGACGGAAAACCAAAAAAGAACGATATTGCAGAGTGCAGGGGCGAGGCGTTTGTCCTCGGATATGCACTTATAAAAAAAGGAAATTTTGACAAAGTACATCTTCGTTTTATCTATATCAATAGAATTAGCGGCGAGCAGGAAGAGAGCGAGGAATGGGTAGAGAGAGAAAGACTCGATTCCTTTTTCCAAAAATGCTCGGTGTCTGTGGGAATATACGGCAAACCGGAGTTGGAAAGGGCGCTTGAAAGACTCCCCTCTATGAAGTCCTGTGCCTTTCCTTACAAAGAGATGCGAGAGGGGCAGGATAACTTTATCCGCGCGACCTATCGCAATATCGCAAGGGGAACAAGACTCTTTGCCACCGCCCCCACGGGTACAGGAAAGACGGTGTCGGTACTCTTCCCCGCCCTGCGTGCCTTAGGGGATAGACGAGTTGACAAGGTCTTTTACCTCACGCCAAAGACCACCACTATGGGTGTGGCTAAAGACTGTATAAACGATTTTTCTAAAAACGGCGTAAAGGTGCGTGCTGTTGCCCTTACAAGCAAGGAACGCTCCTGCAAAAACCGACTCGTATGTCGAGATGACCGACGTCTGTGCGAAAATTCAAAGAGCAGAAAACTCGCCGACGCGGTACTTGAACTGTTTTCGCTTAACAAGGCGGTAATAACACTTGATGAAATTGGCAAGGTAGCACCGAAATATTCGGTATGTCCGCACGAATTGGGGCTGGCCTACTCTGAACTGTGCGATGTGGTAATTTGCGACTTCAACTACCTGTTTGATCCTGCGGTGTATATCCGCCGTTACTTTAATGAAGGAGGCAGATTTGCCTTTCTCGTGGACGAGGCGCACAACCTTGTTGAGCGTGCAAGAGATGGATACTCCTGCGAAATTACCACAGAAGAACTAAATATGCTCGCTGACAGTGGGATATATGGAGAATTTAACCCCTTTAAGTCAGCGCTCAAAAAAGCAAGCGAAGAACTTTATATTCTCTTCTATCCCTATCTTGAAGACGGAATTCATAAGGATAAGGAGGACAACAAGCTAGCCGCTACGCACCTAAGCGAAGTACCCCCAAGATTCTACGAAATTATTGACGAACTAAGCGAGGCCGCCGAGGAAGAATTTTATAGTGCTGAGTCGGACAAAAACGAGAGTGCTTTGCCAAGAAAGAGGGCGATAAAAGAACTGCGCCTCAAACTTGCTCGCGTAAATAATTCTTTACAATTGTTTGATGATAAATTCCGAATACTCTTATTCCTTGAGGGCGAAAAAATCACGATAAAACTATTTTGCCTTGACACGGGTGGGGTGATCTCGCAAAAACTTGACAAGGGCTCGTCTGCCATACTGTTTTCTGCGACCCTATCCCCACTATCCTATTACCGCGACCTGCTCGGCGGCGACAGAACAAGCGAAATCTTAGAGGTTTGCTCCCCCTTTGCAAAGGAACAGGTGTCTGTTTCCATAATGGATAGCATTAGCCTTCGCTATTCTGAGAGGGAGCGCACTCTCCCGGCAGTATGTGCTGCAGTGGCAGCAACGATGATACCGAGAAAGGGCAACTATATGGTATTCTCCCCCTCTTTTGAATACTCAAATGCTCTCTCGGAGATGTTCAGAAAAAAATATCCTAAACTTACCGTACTAACTCAGCAAAAAGATATGACTCCTGCAGAGAAAAAGGCTATGCTCGACGAGTTTGAAAAAGACAGAGAGGGCTACTTGGTCGGATTCTGCGTTATGGGTGGTATTTATTCCGAAGGTATAGACTTAGTCGGCAAAAGCCTTATCGGTGCTGTGATTATTGGAATTGGTATGCCTGTGCTCTCCTATGAAAGAGAGGCTATGCGTGACTATTTCGAGTCTAAATATGACGCGGGCACACAGTACGCCTATATTTACCCGGGAATGAACAGGGTTTTCCAGGCGGCGGGCAGAGTTATTCGCAG
Organism: Eubacteriales bacterium; assembly: GCA_045605175.1. GTDB lineage: Bacteria > Bacillota > Clostridia > Oscillospirales > CAG-272 > UBA1740. The sequence goes on from JAZUPL010000059.1 coordinate 39,306, forward strand.
CGAGGATGACAGGGGCGTTGTAGTTTTAATAGACGATAGATTTGACGACCCAATATATAAAAAAAGCATCCCCTCTCTGTTAAAGGGAATGCAATACGTGGAAGAGCACAAGGTCTTAAAGGCTCGAATAGAAGAATTCTGGCGAGAGATTGACGAGGAAAACGCCCGTTCTTCCCAAAACTAAATCCTGCAAAACAAATAAAAAGAGAGATACACTACCGCTTTTGGCAAGCCCTTTTAGAGGGGTTTGCATCGTGGGAAGTATCTCTCATTTTATTCTTTAGTATCTTTCAATCAAGCCAAGTGTGAGCGCCGTTGAAGTTGCGGCGGCAATAGGCAAGAATGCATGATAGTCCATGCTTGCAACACCGTCCGCAGAGTCGGATATTGCGCGAATAACTACACACGGGGTGGCATTAACATAGGCCACGTGAGCAATTGCTCCCCCCTCCATCTCGCAGGCTACCGCACCGAAATCATCGACTATTCTCCGTTTATCCTCACCCTCTGCAATAAACCTGTCACCCGTGGCAACCGTGCCTACGAGATAGTGAAGCCCCCTCTCTTTTGCAAGAGTTTCAAGTATTTCTATCGCATAGGCATCACACTCAAAGTAGATTCGATTTATTCCGGATATAAGCCCCTTTGGATCACCCAAAGGTGAGGTATCCATATCGTGCTGAACAAGACGGCTTGCAAAAACTATATCGGTTGGCACAAGCGAACCTTCAAGAGCGCCACCGACACCACTGTTTATAATAAGCGAGGGAGAATAATTTAATATCATAGCCTCGGCGCAAAGGGCGGCAAAAACCTTTCCCACACCACATCTCGCTACCACCACCGAGCGAGTACCGATATTTCCATAATTAAACTCTATTCCGCTTGTTATCTCGCACACTCTGTTTTTGAGCAACTCTATAATATGTGCGACCTCGTCATTCAGCGCACCTATTATTCCAATATCTGCTTTCTTTAACATATCAACCTCTTATAATTAAACAGGATAGGTAAAATCCCACTCCCGAGAATCGAGAAGGGACAAATATCTCTTACACTCTGTTATCGCCACGCCCTTATCAAGTTCGCTGTAATTGCCACACTCGACCGAAGATGCCCCAGGCATAGGCCCATTATAGTCTATTATTGCTCTTAAAACATTCTTAACAGTATGAAGAGTTTCGCCATTGTCGGCATTCCTCACAAGAAGATAAAATCCGGTCCTGCACCCCATAGGGCCAAAATAAATCACACGCTCCCCTAAATCGGACGAGCGAACAAAGGTGGCAAACAGATGCTCCACCGAGTGCATAGTGATATTATCCATATAGTCGCCCGCATTTGGCACGCGAGTGCGCAAATCATAGGTGGTTACATCGCCGTCAATGCGCGAAACATATATCCCCTCGGTCATTTTATCATGGTTCACCGAGAAAGAGGCTATTCTCTTTATTCCTTCCATTTTTACTCCTTTACAAAGATTCTCCGAGAGTCCTCGGAGAATCTTTGTCTATTTGCCTAAGTTCAGGTTTACGGTAAAATTAGAACTTAATTCTCTCTTTAATGTAGTTCTTAACCTCACCAATAGGAATACGCACCTGCTCCATACTATCTCTGTCACGAACGGTAACGCATCCGTCGGTTTCGGTATCGAAATCGTAGGTGATACAGAAGGGAGTGCCTATCTCATCCTCACGGCGGTATCTCTTGCCTATCGAGCCTGTTTCGTCAAAGTCGGTGGGGAATTCCTTGGAAAGCTCGTCAAAGAGTTCGAGAGCCTTTTCGGAAAGCTTTTTGGAAAGGGGAAGCACCGCCGCCTTTACAGGTGCAAGGGCCGGATGCAGGTGAAGAACTACTCTTACATCGCCCTCGCCAATCTGCTCCTCGTCGTATGCATCAACAAGGAAAGCAAGAGCCACACGGTCTGCGCCGAGAGAGGGCTCGATAACATAAGGAACATAATGCTCGCCCGTTTCTTGATCGAAGTAGGTGAGATCCTTGCCCGAATGGTTCTGGTGCTGAGTAAGGTCGTAGTCGGTTCTGTCGGCAACGCCCCAAAGTTCGCCCCAACCGAAGGGGAAGAGGAACTCGAAGTCGGTAGTCGCCTTGGAATAGAAGCAAAGTTCATCGGGATCGTGATCGCGAAGACGCAGGTTTTCGTCACGCATACCAAGGTCAAGAAGCCACTTGTGGCAGAAGTTCTTCCAATATGCGAACCACTCAAGGTCAGTACCGGGCTTGCAGAAGAACTCAAGTTCCATCTGCTCGAATTCACGGGTACGGAACACGAAGTTGCCGGGGGGAATCTCGTTACGGAAGGACTTACCTATCTGACAAACGCCAAAGGGAAGTTTCTTTCTCATAGATCTTTGCACAGCGGGGAAATTGACGAAAATACCCTGTGCGGTTTCGGGACGAAGATAAACGGTATTGGTAGAGTCCTCGGTAACACCGATAAAGGTCTTGAACATCAGGTTAAACTTCTTAATATCGGTAAAGTCCTTGCCACCACAGATAGGGCATACAATTCCCTTCTCGGCAATATACTCTGCCATTTCCTTGAATGTCCAAGCGGCAGGATTATCCGAAAGCCCATTTTCAAAGGCGTAGTCCTCAATAAGTTTATCTGCTCTGTGACGAGCCTTACATCCCTTGCAATCCATAAGAGGGTCGGAGAAGCCGCCAACGTGACCGGATGCAACCCAAGCCTCGGGGTTCATAATAATAGCAGAATCAAGTCCGACATTGTATCTGGACTCCTGAACAAATCTCTGCCACCAAGCACGCTTGACATTGTTCTTGAACTCGACACCGAGAGGGCCGTAATCCCAAGAGTTTGCAAGTCCTCCGTAGATCTCGGAACCGGGGAAGATAAATCCACGAGTCTTGCAGAGTGCTACGATCTTTTCCATTGTTTTTTTGCTGTTTTCCATAATATCTCCAAATGTAAATTATTGTTTGCTTATTAGATTAACTTACCATAAACAATGCCGCTTTTATGTGACACGGGTAGGACGTTAACCATTTTTCCACCAAGCCCCTCTTCTCCTTCCACCAAGACCTCCACGAAGGAGTCCGAGTGGGCGGAATATCTGCCCGAAGAGTAGGTCTCAAGAATACAAGAAAGCGGCGTTGCCTTTTCAACTATATTTGATAAAACCGAGTCGCGAACCAAGGCTACCTCGTCAACGAGCCTCTTTGAACGTTCCCTTTTTATCTCTTCGGGTATCTGTCCCTCAAAGGAGGCCGCGGGTGTACCCACTCTCCTTGAATAGGCGAACACGTGAGCATCTAAAAAGCCAACACGTCTAACAAGTTCTACGGTTTGCAAGAAATTCTCCTCGGTTTCACCGGGGAAACCTACCATAAGGTCGGTGGTAAACTGTGCCGAGGGAAAACACTCTTTTAACCGAGCCATATTTTCCTCTGCCATAGCGACACTGTATCGCCGACGCATTTTATGCAATATCTCATCCGAGCCTGACTGCATGGATATGTGAAAATGTGGGGCAAGTATTTCTACCCCCTTGATTTTTTCGGCAAAATCACGCCCGACAAGTTCAGGGGCGAGCGAGCCGAGTCTGACTCTCTTGCAACTCCCTCTCTCATCAAGTTCACGTATCAAGTCGCCAAGGCCGTAACTGCCGAGGTCGCGCCCGTAGGAACCTGTTTCAATTCCTGTCAGGACTATCTCAAGCACGCCCGTCTTTGCAAGCGCCTCAACCTCGGAAATAACATCCTCCCTCGCCTTTGAACGGACAGGGCCTCTGGCATCGGCTATAGCACAGTAGGTGCATTTTGACTCGCAACCGTCCTCAATTTTTACATAAGCGCGGGTACGGGGTGTACCCACAACGCACATCGGCTCAAAGCCCGCCCCCTCAAGCGAAGACACGGATATAAGCGGCTCTTTGACTGTCCCCTCGAGGATCTCGCCCACTCTTTCGACCACGGAAAGTTTGTCCTGTGTGCCAAGAATAATTGACACGCCCCCCATCTTTTCCACTTCTTCGGGGGTGCGCTGGGTATAACAACCAAGTACGGCGATAACCGCTCCCGGATTCTTCTTTTTTGCCCGACCTATCACTTGCCGAGATTTTCTGTCGCTCTCACGGGTAACGGTACAGGTGTTTATAACATAGGCGTCGCAGACCTCTGTAAAGGGCAGCACGGTGTAGCCCGACTGCAAAAACCTCTCGGCAATAGCCTCTGTTTCGTACTGCGACACCTTGCACCCGAGGGTGTAAAGACCAACGGTATATTTACTCATACACCGAGGGAGAGAGAACGCCTACATAAGGCAACGCCCTATATTTTTCGTCATAGTCAAGGCCGTAACCAATAACAAACTCGTCGGGTATCTCAATACCGCAATAGTCGGGAACAAAGTCCACTTTTCTGCGAGAGGGCTTGTCAAGAAGCGTGCAGGTACGAACACTTTTTGCGCCCTTGCCAGCGAGATATTTTGTAAGGTAGGAAAGAGTTACGCCACTGTCAATTATATCTTCGATAATAAGAATATCAATTTCGCCAAGGTCCTCGCGCAAAAGGTCAAGAAGAATGTTTACTGAGCCGGTTGTGTTAGTACCGGAGCCATAGGAAGAAACCTTCATACAGTCTATCTCGACAGGGACCGTTATCTTTTTCATCAGGTCGCCCATAAAAACTATTGAGCCCTTGAGTATGCACAAAAGGAGCAAACGCTTGTCCCCACCGGCATAATCCCTGTCTATTTCCGCCGCTATTCTGGTAGTTATTGCATCAATTTCTTCTGCAGTTACCAAAATTTTTGCAACATCCTTATTTTGATCCGACATTTTGAGGTCCTCCCCGCTATTAATTATTAAAAAGCAAGACTTTGCATTATAATATACACCGATATTTTAGCAGAAAGCACAACAAAAGTCAATAAGGATATTTACATTACTTATTTAGTATATAAAATATTTTAAAAATGCTTGACATTTGCGTTTGTTTCGGTTATAATATACCTTGCGTTAATATGAATACGCATAAAACGATGTTAATTAACGACAAAGGAGGTGCATATCATGAAGAGAACTTACCAGCCTAAGAAAAGACAGAGAAAAAAGGAACACGGTTTCAGAAAGAGAATGGCAACCGCTAACGGAAGAAAGGTTCTTAAGAGAAGACGCGCCAAGGGAAGAGCAAAACTCACCTACTAATTCGGTCACACAATGTGACAGCCACACGTGGCATACAAAACCTCCGATAAATCGCCCGGCGCGTCATTTATCGGGGTTTTTGTTTAGATGGAGTGTTTATGAAATTTAAGGCAATTTGCGAAAACCATTTATTTTCAAAAGCGTATTCAAAGGGCAAAAGGGCTTTGACATCGGCTCTTGCGGTTTATATCCTGCCCGACTATGCGGCAAAACGGCTTGCTAAGGCACACCCACAAAAACTCACTGTCAACCGTATAGGTCTGACTACTTCAAAGACCTTGGGTGGCGCAGTCGTAAGAAGCCGCACAAGACGAATCCTGCGCGAGGGCTTTAGAACCATGATTAAGGAACGCCCCATAAAGCAAGGATTTCTCGTTGTTATAGCCGCGAGGAAGTCGGCAACAACAATGAAAAGCACAGAAATTCGGCTTCATTTAGAAGAAGCATTTACAAAACTCGGTATGTTTGTATGAAACACGTAATGATTTGGCTTATAGGCCTATACAGAAAGTACATTTCGCCGCTTAAACCGCCCTGTTGCAGGTTTACACCGACCTGCTCTGCCTATGCCATAGAGGCATATACCAAACGAGGCTTTTTTATCGGGACGATACTGACGGTATGGAGGATTTTAAGGTGCAACCCCTTTTCCAAGGGTGGCTATGACCCCGTACCCGAAAAAGGATTATCTAACCCGAAAACACAGGAATAGCGACAATACCGACACGGTGGAGCAGCAGGACTGCTCAATAAAAAGAAAAGGAAAAAGAAAATGTTTGATTGGTTATATGCAGCCCTCGGTTGGCTGTTATCCTTCTTTAATAGCATCACGGGAAGCTACGCACTCGCTTTGCTTCTCTATGCTCTCGTTTTCAAAATAGTTTTACTTCCCTTCGGAATTAAACAGCAAAGAAACCAGGTTAAAATGGCCGCTCTTACGCCCAAGATTGAAGTAATCAAGGCGAAGTACAAGGGCAGAACAGACCAAGTAACACAGCAGAAAATGCAGCAGGAGATTATGGACCTGCAACAAAAAGAGGGGGCAAGCCCCCTGTCCGGCTGCTTGCCTATGATTTTGCAGTTGGTTATAGTTATGTTGCTCTATACGGTTATCCAGAATCCCCTCTCTTATATGTCTAACACCAACTCCGTAATAGACGAATACAACCAAATGATAACCACAGAGGGCGTCACCGAAGAAGCGCTTCGCGAGAAGTTTGGCGACACCTTTGTAGATAAGTATGAGGATGTTATCTTCACCGTTAAGGATGGCGAGAAGAACCTCAGCAAAAATAAAATTGACAAAAATACGGTAATTCTTCACCTTTACCGTGAGTTTTCTCCCGACGACGGTGCATCCGAGGCAACTGCTTTGCCTAATACCTCCCGTTGGCAGTTCAACCTGCTTAGCGCGATAACCCGTGAGCTTTACCCGAATGGCCGCGGAAAGAGCCCCCTTAACGAGGAGGCTGCCGACCTTATTCACACACTTGGTATGGATGCCGAGGAAATCCCCGACTTTGAGTTCTTTGGCATGAACCTTGCAGACACCCCAAACATCACCAAGGTATTCTCCAACCTTGAGGCTACACTGCTTTGCACTATTCCCCTTTTGGCAGCGGTATTCTCCTGGCTTTCCATGTACCTGAGCCGCAAACTTAACAAGACCGGCGTCCAGGGACAGGACGAGCAAACACAGAAGTCCATGGCTATTATGGACCTGGTTATGCCTGCGATGACTCTGTTTATCGCTTTTGGTATGCCCGGTATGCTTGGCGTTTACTGGATTTATCAATCGGTATTCGGATTTGCACAGTCCTTCATTCTCGCCAGAGCCATTCCCCTGCCCACCTATACCGAAGAGGAACTGCGTGAGATGAGAAAGGCGCAGAGAGAGGCAGAAAAGGCGGCAAGAGAGGCGGCAAAGAGCCAGCCCAGACATCGCTCGCTCCACTATATTGACGAGGACGATTACGATGAACTCCCCGAAGCCCCCACAAGAGATGGCGACGGCCGTCCCAGACCCACAGGCGGGGATATTCCCGAAATTAAGGACTAATTTCTACACATTTGAAAGGTACAATTTTATATGATAAAGGAAGTAATCGCAACAGGTAAGGATGTTGCAGAAGCAAAAGAAAACGCCATCGCTGCCCTTGCTGCAGGCGAAATGGACGAAGTGCAATTCGAGATACTTCATATAGGTTCTCGTGGCATTTTTGGAATTATAGGTGTCAAACCCGCCCAGGTAAGAGCATTTATCGAAGTTCCCGACCGTCAGGAGCGCCCACGCAGAGAAAGACCCGCCAAGAGGGATAGAGATAACTCCCACACCGAGCCTGCCAAAGAGGCAAGCACCGAGAGTTCCGAGGGTACTACCGATGCTCCCAAGACCGAGGGTGAGGGACAAAAGAAGCATCGCAGACGCAGAAGAAACAAGAAGAACCGCAGCCAGGGTGAAACTGCTCCCGCAGTGAGAGAATCCACCCCCAAGGGCAAGGTTATTCCGGAGGCAGAACTCCACCTTGAGCCTCGTGTTGTTGAGGCTGGCGAGGATATGTCCTTCGACTTCATTAAAACCCTGATTAGCGACATTGGACTCGATGCAAGTGCAGAACTCTACACCTGCGACGACGGTACAAGAAGAATAATAGTATCCGGCCCCGACGCAGCCACCCTTATCGGTCACCACGGCGACACCCTTGATGCTCTTCAGTATCTTGCAAACCTCGCTTCCACAAGGAAGAATATCCACGGCGAGAGGGACAAGAGCCGCGTGACTATCGATATCGAGGGTTATAGAGCAAAGAGGGAAGACACTCTTCGCGCCCTTGCAAGAAGAATGGCGCAAAAAGCTCTTCGCAACAAGCGCAGTGTTATGCTTGAGCCGATGAGCGCTTATGAAAGAAGAATTATTCACTCCGAGATTCAGGGTATAGAGGGTGTTTCCACCAACTCTATCGGCTCGGACAACAATCGTAAAATAGTCATCTACCTGACCGACAAAAAGCCCCAAGGAATTTTCGAGGAAAATGACGAGGTAGAGACAGAGGATATTCCTGTCGTTGACACCGCGGAGGCGGTCGGAGAAACCGACCTTGAGGTGGAAACCGAGGTAGAGGCTACCGAAGAGGTAGGCGAAAACCTCTGATGCGTCAGGGAGTAATTTGTGCTATCTCAACCCCACCCGGCAAGGGTGGGGTTGCGGTTATCCGTATGTGCGGGGAGGGTTCTTTTGACATTATTGGAGAGGTTTTCTTACCCCTGTCAGGTAAAGCGCCCACCGACTACCCACCGAGGACACAGATATACGGATATATCGTCGATGGCGAGGAACGAATAGACGACGCCCTTGTGACGCTCTTCCCCTCTCCAAACTCATACACAGGAGAGGAAACGGTGGAGATAAGTTGTCACGGTGGCTTGCTTGTAACAAGAACCGTACTGGAATGTCTGATTACACACGGTGCGCTCTATGCCGAGGCGGGAGAATTTACAAGACGTGCTTTTATAAACGGAAAGTTGAGCCTTTCTGAAGCAGAGGCAATAGGTACTCTGCTTGAAGCGAAGAGTAGAGAGCAATTGCGCCTCTCTTCCCGTCCGTCACGAGAACGCCTCTCGAACAGAATAGCCTCTATCAGAGCATCGCTCACCGAACTTATGGGCTCTATCTATGCAAGAATAGACTACCCCGAGGAGGACCTCGGCGAGTTTAGTGACGGCGAAACACTGAAAGAACTTAATAGAATTTATGCCGATCTCTCTTCCTTGATAGATACCTATCGAACGGGAAGAGTTATAAACGAGGGAATTTCCACGGTAATTTGCGGCAAACCAAATGTGGGAAAAAGTTCGCTGTATAATCTTTTAACAGGCGAGGATAGTGCCATAGTAACCGAAATAGAGGGTACGACACGCGACCTGCTTGAAAAATCGGTGCCTCTTGGCAGAGTTATGCTTAACCTTACCGATACCGCAGGAATAAGGGACGGCGAGGACCTCGACAAGGTCGAAAGAATAGGAATTTCTCGCTCTCGCGAGCGTATCGTCGAGGCAGATCTTGTGCTTGCCGTATTTGACCTCTCACGAGATGTTGACGAAAAAGACAGGGAACTGATTACCCTATTAGACACGATAAATGCAACTAAAATATGTATTCTCAACAAGGCCGATGCCAAATGCGGCGGGGGTTTTGATGAGGTGACGGCACACTTTGAGCATACCGTCACACTCTCGACAGAGGGGGATAGTGATGGGGCTATTTCTACCCTTTCAAGCCTGATAGACCGTCTTTTCACCGACGAGATGATAAGCACGGGGAGGGATGCTATTGTATCCTCTGCACGCCAACATTCTTCGCTTTGCTCGGCGCGTGGCTATATTCTCTCGGCGATAAAGGCATACGAAAGTGGCCTCCCTGCCGATTGTGCATCCTCTGACATAGAACTTGCCATTGGGGCTATCGGCGAACTTGATGGCCGTGGCGTCAGCGAGAGCGTAGTCAGTGACATCTTCTCCCGTTTTTGCGTAGGCAAGTAATCTGCCCTTATCGGCTCTTGGCGGGAAGGTCATTATCCTGCTCGCGTCGCGAGGTAGGAGTGTGCGTGTATTTGCTCTATCCATTATACACCAAAGATAAGCGAAACTCCCACGGCTCGCATCCCCTCGCAAACCATCCCCAGAGCAATTCCGCAAAGCAGGAGCAACAGGGCTCCAATTATTCTGTTTATCATCATTCACCTCCGTTATTATTCTGCACGAATATGAGAATTTAATACGGAAAAGGAGACTTATGGAAAACAAAAGATTTACAAAAAACGACAACGGCTTTACCTGTCTTGCCTGTGGCAGGGAGGTTTTGCCCTTGGGCTATACCTCGCGAAACCACTGCCCCTTTTGCCTATGCTCACTTCATGTGGATATTAACCCGGGTGACAGGGCAAACCCCTGCGGGGGAATTCTACGACCGATAAAGGCAGAGCCGGACGCAAAAAAAGGCTATGTCATTATCCACAGATGTGAAAGATGCGGAGAAATAGTCCGCAACAAGGCTGCCCACGAGGCAAAGGTGCAACCCGATGACACCGACCTGATTATTCGCCTGACCGCAGGGGAATATTGAAGAATACAAAAGTATTTGAAAAGAAGCGAAGGCGTTTTGAAAAACTAATATTTTTAGAAGATGCAATAAACAAAAAGCCGAATGCTTATTGAATTTAATAAAATGCGAAAAGCGAATCCTTTCCAAAACACGGCAAGGTTTCGCTTTTCTTTTTCTCTATGTAAGGCTATGTGATTACCTGTTTGCAAGCAAAATCAGGGCGAGGACGGCAAGCAGTACCGAAATACCGCCTATTATAAGGGCGGGAATGGTTGAGCCGCTCTTCTTTACTGAATCGGTAGCGTCCTGCGTTGGCACTGAGGACGGTGCAATAAGATGTGCCGCACGCATAGCACGGACTATGGGTTTGTAAAGGAGAAGCACAGCGCCGCCGTTAAACAGGCACTTTGCAAAATTAAAAGGTAGGAGCAATACAGGAATTAGGGTAATAACATATTCGCTTGTCGCACCTGTATAAAGAGGGGTAATCAATATATTCAGAGGCATCATAATAGCCGTAACCGCTAACACTGCAGAATAGATGCCAATAATTGCAAATTTAAAGTTCTTTTTTCTAAAATAGATAAACGAGGCGATAAAGGCAAAGGCCGCCGAGGAAGCAAAGTCCATAATAAATCCCCAAAACAGCGTCCCACTATACAACAGACTAAATAGAGAGGATATAAGCGACATTAATATGCCCGCCACAGGCCCATAAATAAACGAGCCGAGAATAATAACTATATCTCCCGCATCAAGCGAAAGAAAGCCAACCTTAATAAAGGATGTAAGAAAACTGATAACTATTGCCAAGGCGGCAAAGATGCCTATGCCCACAAGACGCATAAGCGAAAAGTTAGTTCTTTTGTTATTCATCTTAATATACTCTTTTCTTATTTAATAAAAAAACTCATAAAGCCACCGCTCTATGAGGAAAAGAGAAAAAATAAACAGATAGTCCCTTCGGACTATTTGTAAACCTCTTTTTTCATCCGGACTGTAACCGTCGGTCGAGGATTTGCACCTCGTCAGGAGTCTAAGCTCCTCGCAGACTTGCCAAAGGCTCACTGCCGATATGGAATTTCACCATTCCCCAAAGAAAATTTACGTTTTTTCTATTTGGTTTTACGTTAAAAACAAAACAAGTGCCTACCCGTGTCAAAAAAACGAGTAATATGCTTGAATTTTGGTTTTTATTAAAACTTCCCGACACCCGAAGGTGTCGGGAAGGATTGTGTTATCTAAAAGATAAACGAATCTGAATTATTCGAAGATCTCACCAACAACGCCCGAGCCAACGGTACGGCCACCCTCACGGATAGCGAAACGAAGACCCTTCTCGCAAGCGATAGGAGTGATGAGTTCAACATTCATGTTAACGTTATCGCCGGGACGGCACATATCAACATCCTCAGGAAGGTTGATGATACCGGTAACGTCGGTAGTTCTGAAGTAGAACTGAGGTCTATAACCAGAGAAGAAGGGCTTGGAACGGCCACCCTCTTTTTCGGTAAGAACGTAAACCTGACCCATGAACTTGGTGTGAGGCTGAACAGAACCGGGCTTGCAAAGAACCTGACCTCTTTCGATCTCGTTCTTCTGAACACCACGGAGAAGAAGACCAACGTTATCACCAGCCTCAGCCATGTCCATCATCTTGTGGAACATCTCGATACCGGTTACAACGGTGGAAGAAGCTTCTTCCTTAAGACCAACGATCTCAACAACGTCAGCCATCTTGATGGTACCTCTCTCAACTCTACCGGTAGCAACAGTACCACGGCCGGAGATGGAGAATACGTCCTCTACAGGCATAAGGGAGGGAAGGTCAGCCTTTCTGTCGGGAGTGGGGATGTAGGAGTCAACTGCATCCATAAGCTCCTTGATGCAAGCGAACTCGGGAGCGTCAAGACCGTTGTTGGAGGTAAGAGCCTCACGAGCGGAACCACGGATGATCGGAATGTCATCGCCGGGGAACTCGTACTCGTTAAGGAGGTCACGGATCTCCATCTCAACGAGGTCAAGGAGCTCTTCATCGTCAACGATATCGCACTTGTTCATGAATACAACGAGTGCAGGAACGCCTACCTGACGAGCAAGAAGAACGTGCTCTCTGGTCTGTGCAAGAGGGCCGTCAGTACCTGCAACAACGAGGATAGCGCCGTCCATCTGAGCAGCACCGGTGATCATGTTCTTAACGTAGTCAGCGTGGCCGGGGCAGTCAACGTGAGCATAGTGACGAGCGTCAGTTTCATACTCAACGTGTCTGGAGTTGATTGTGATACCACGAGCTCTCTCCTCGGGGCAGTTGTCGATCTGGCTGTAATCAAGGAACTCAGAACCGTGTGCAAGAGAAAGGGTCTTAGTGATTGCAGCAGTAAGGGTGGTCTTACCGTGGTCAACGTGACCGATGGTACCAATGTTAACGTGGGGTTTGGTTTTTTCAAACTTAGCCTTTGCCATTTTAGTAAATCTCCTTAATTAAATATTTTTTTAATTTTGTTTTTGGTTTATCTAATCGGCTTTGCCGGTCAGAAACTTTAAAGTCTGCAAAGCTCTGTTTGAGCCAAGCAGATTTATGCGAGAAGCGTCAGTCGCGCCCCGCCGACGTAGTTGCCTACGACAAGCGGAAGCGAGCGACGGTAAAA
>JAZUPL010000060.1:0-9346 GCA_045605175.1 Eubacteriales bacterium
CGAGCACCCCTATTTTGAGATAACTGCTCTTGTAGCAAGTCCTCGCTCTGCAGGACAGAAATACGGCAAGGCGGTGCTTGGCAGATGGAAGCTGACTTCGCCCTGCCCCGAGAGAATACTTAATATGGAGATAATCTCATCCGACGAGGTGGAGAAGGTCGGCTCTATGGTCGACTTCGTGTTCTGCGCGGTTTCTATGACTAAGGAGGAGACAAAGGCCCTCGAGGAAAGATATGCTAAGGCTGAGATCCCCGTGGTTTCCAACAATTCGGCAAACAGATGGACTCCCGATGTGCCTATGGTAATTCCGGAGGTAAATGATGGACACCTTGCTGTTATTGACTCCCAACGTAAAAGACTTGGAACTACTCGCGGATTTATTGCCGTAAAGCCTAACTGTTCTATACAGTCCTATGTAGGAGCGCTTACCCCCTTGCTTAAATACGGTATTCGGGAGGTTGTCGCTACCACATATCAGGCAATTAGCGGTGCGGGCAAGACCTTTAACGAATGGCCCGAGATGATAGATAATCTTATCCCCTTCATAGGCGGCGAGGAGGAGAAGAGCGAAAAAGAGCCTCTTCGTGTTTGGGGCAGCGTAAAGGAGGGGCAGATTATCCCTGCGAGCGAGCCCGTAATTACCACTCAGTGCCTCCGCGTTCCTGTCACCGACGGACATATGGCTGCGGTGTTTGTAAGATTTGAAAACAAGCCGAGCAAGGAGGAGATACTTGCCGCTTGGCGTGACTTCGCGGGCAAGCCTCAGGAACTTGGACTCCCCTCTGCTCCCGAGCAATTTATCACCTACTTTGAAGAGGAGAACAGACCTCAGACCGCTCTTGATCGTAATCTCTATGGCGGAATGGGTGTAAGTGTTGGCAGACTTCGTGAGGACACCGTCTATGACTACAAGTTCGTAGGTCTTTCGCACAATACTCTTCGCGGTGCGGCAGGCGGCGCGGTGCTTATTGCCGAGTTGCTTTACAGAGAAGGATATCTTAGTGCAAAATAATCTCTAACGAGAAATAAAACGGTTTTACTCTTGTTTTTACAGGACTGCTTGAACATCGTTTCTTGCAGTCCTTTTTTGTGTAAAAGGGGATATAAATATGCCCGCTACGCCTTAATTTAATAAAAAATAGAAAGCGATTTGGTCATTTTGAATAAAAAAAGCCCGCATTTTTTGGTATGGAAGAGGCTTATAAACCTCTTTCTAACTATTGACTTTTATTATTTTAATAGGTATAATTATTATAGCGAATAACATATAAGGAACGAAAGGCTTATTAGGTATTTGAAATGAAAAAGATAATCAGTTTGCTACTATCTCTTACCTTGATGCTTGGTTGTATGCTCGTTCTCGGTTCTTGCGCAGGTCCCACAGATCCTGCAATTACCGTCGCGGACATTTGCGAAATGGTTGAGAATGCGCCTGCTACAAAGACGGTTACCCTGATTGACTACGTCAAGGCAAACGGTGACACTGTCAACGATGTTTATACTATGACTGTTGATGGAAACGACTCTATCTTTGAGTACGCACGCACTCGTATGATCACACCCGAAGAGGCTATCGAGTTAGGCGTATCCGGTAGATATATCACAGATAAAAATTACATCTATTTCAAGGATGGTCTTTATTCCACCGACGGTGCGAATTGGGGTTCAGCAGCACCCTCCGCTTCGACTATTAAGTTCGACCTCAAGGAGGAGTACTTGACTAACGCTACCCTAAGCGAGAGCGGTACTGATATTGTTGCACAGATTTCCAGCGAAAATATTAAGAATGTGTTTGGCGTAGAACTTGATATTGATGGTACTTTCACTATTGAGATAGAAACCGACGGAACCAACCTTGCTAAGGTAAACGTACACGGTAAGACTTCCAGCGGTGCAAACCTGAATATCAGCACCTCTTACACCTACTCCAAGCAGACCTTAGAGTTCCCCACCACCGAGAACTAAGTAGCACAAACAAGGAGGATAATGATAATGAAAAAAATTATTGCACTTGTGCTTGCGGCTCTGTGCCTGTTTGCTTTTATTTCTTGCGCTGATAATAACGGGAACGATCAGACTCTCGCTGAATTTAGCCAGATGTATAAGAATTCCAACCCCACCAAGATGGTTTCTAAGACCACCCAGACCTTTGACCAACACACCTTTGAATCTACCAAAGTGTTGACTATCGGTAGAGTTACCGATGCGGAGGGTACCAAGAATGCTGTTATATACGACGTTCTTGAAGAACGGTTCAGAAGCGTTGAGGATGGCGGTAAAGATGAAGTAATCAAGGATATGGTAGAAACCGTACATACAATAACCCTTTTCGTAGAAGGCAAGGGTACTAAGAACATCGACCCCCAAACCGGCAAAGCGGTAGGTGCTTGGAATTCTAAAAACAGCATTGATATCCCCGCAAGAGGAGATATCGCTATATTCCTTGACCCTAATGTAATCACTTCTTATACATACGAAAACGATACTCTTAGTTTCGTAGTTGCTGCTAATAATACACTCTCTGTTTTTGGCAAGCAAATTGACTCCAATGTTAGCGTTTCCATAGTAAAAGAGGGTATTGCCATTACAGGTATTACCTTGCAGTATAGCGCTCCTGCCAACGAAGAAACAGGCGTTTATGCAAGCGTTGTTGAAATTAACGTTTCCTACTCGTATGATAACGAGCCCATAACTTTCTGATAGGAGGAGCATCAAATTATGAAAAAAATAGTTGCACTTCTTCTTGCACTTGTTTGTGCATTTGCACTCGTTTCCTGTGGCGGACCCGAAAATCCTCCCGATGAAGGAACTGATTACACCAACCTCAACCCCTTCAAGACTGCAATAACTGCTTCCGCTCCTGCAACCGCGGTTATTACAGTAGAACTTGAAAATACTATTAGCGATGAGCCTCTTACTGGTACATTCTCTGTTACATACGGCGCAGAAAGCACCCAGGTAGAGTACGAATATGAGCAGTTTGTAGAGATAAATGCCAATGCTCCCACAGAGTCGGATAGAGAGACCGTGACCGGTACTGCTACCATTGACAAAAACGGTAACGTTACAGGTGGCGACATCAATGCTACCGTAACTGCTGCGACTCTTCTTAACTATAACCTTGATGGGACAAAGATGACGTACACCGTCGAGGCGGGCGTTCTTTCTGCTACTATTGCTGCGGCAAACACAGAGAGTGTTCTCGGTGTTAATATTGGTGCAGATGTAACCTTTACCCTTACTGTTGCAAACGGTAAGATTGTTTCGGTTACTCTTAACTACCAGGCGTCTACCGGCGCGGCTGAAATAACCACCACTTATACTTACGCATAAGTTAACTAACCATAAGGGGCTGCTTCATTTAGGCATAACCGAATAAAAACACCGAGGTGTTGTATTACGCAGCACCTCGGTTGTGTTTTTTACAAATTTGAAAAAATTAAGGTTGAAAACCACCGGTTTTCTTCATTTTATGGTGTTTTTATTCTATCGCCGTTTCCTCGCTCGCCGTACTTTTGTACGGCTATCGCTCGTCAGCTGACGATTTCTGCTCTAAATCAAGCGAGCCCCAAAGGCGCTTCGCACTAAGAATTCAGATTTTTGCCCCAAAAGTCCCAAAAACCCTTGATACATCTGAATTCTTAATGACTCAGCCCCTTTCAAACACAAAACCCAAATGCCGTATGGCGAAAAAATATACCAAACGAAAAGGGCTACCTTGATAAAGATAGCCCTTTATTATATGTTATGTAATATCCTGACTATTCTTGAGAGCTTTTGCCGATATGCCTCTCCAACTCCATGATAAAGCCGTCGTTATCTACGACGCTTACTGTCACAACGTCAAATGTACCATATTTTATGTTGATATGCTCCAGGGCATTTTTTAGCGAGATGATAGACTCGGAGTAGAATTTTCGCTCCTTCACCACGCCTCTTATTTTATCATAGGGGATTTCCTTTTTAAGAATAAGACCGAATTTTATATACACGCAACTTTCTCGCAGTTCAACATACCCAAACAGGGGAGAAAGCATTAGATATAGTGTCAAGAGGTCCACAAGGATAGTGATGCTTATTGCAAGGGCGTCGGGGAAAAAGATAATGGTGGCGGTAACACCCAACAGCAAAGCCGTGACTATAACCAAGGTTATCCAAAATAACTTGTCAACAAGTGGCTTATATCTTTTGCCTTGCATAGTTTCTCCTTTTAGTATATAAAGAATCTAAACCTGCTCTTGTGGTTTTTGGTGGCAGTTATTTAATGAAAGCATAGAGTAAGCGAGGATTATTTGTTTATCGGTTGCAAGGTTATTACGCTCTCTTTGGGGGCTATGTAGTTTTCGCTGACGATTTGGGGTTTTCCGTCCTCGCCAACTATTATCTGATAGTAAACGGTTTCGGTCAAGGTGGTTTTTCTAAACTTCCATCCTTCGCAACTAAAAACATCTCCAACCGTTTCTATTTTAATGTCATCAAGAAGTTTTTCTGCAAACGTACCCAGATCAAGATTTGGGTTATATCCAAACTCATCATCGTGAGGAAGTGCGTTTTCTCCGTAAAGATCGGCGAAGTAGAGATTATACACCCCTCCGCTTCCACTTTTTCCATAGTGATAAGTTACTACTGTTTTATGATCGAAGTAAAATCCGTTTTGACCGGTGTAATAGAATGGGGAAGGCGACTCTTCTGTTTCAAAGGTTTCAAGATTCACTCTGAATGCGCTTCCTTCATACCCCGCGCAAACCGAATAAAAATATCCATCTTCTATAATAGCGTAAGAGCGTGGATATCCGTTTTTCTTGTCGCCAAAGGTATAGACCTCGTCCTCACCGATAGAACCCTCGGCAAAATCACTCGTTACCTTGTAATATTTTTGTTCGGTGCGAACATAATTGTTTTCTTCATCTTTGATTATCTCGGTATACACCTTGATAACTACACCTTCATTGGAAAACAGATGCACCTTTTGGCTTTCGGTATAGTAAATCGTCTTATGTTCTTCGTCAAAGGCATCTATCTCTTCATTTTGGATATATTTGTTTCCGTAGATGTCCTTGTAATAATGGGAAATCGTCAGGGTTTCGTTTTGAACTACGGTATAAAATTGAAGTTCGTCGTTTTCCGTAACTCGAATATCGTATATTCTGCCCGCAATGATAATCAGATTGTTTTCGATTTTTTCAATGCCTGTGTCCTTGATTGGATATACGTAACCGGTAGCGTTATCAATCACGAAACTTTGGCGCTCATCATTTGAATAGTAGCCTTCCTTGTCATAGATTGCAACACCGTTTACATCATAGGTTAGTTCCGAAGCATTTGGTCTTTGCGACTGACCCTCAGGAACAAAACTGATGAAAGTATAGCCGTTGACAACGTACAGTTTGTCAATCTCGCCCTTTATATCGTCCTGCGTTATGGTGGTTTCAGTACCGATTCCACTATATTTTACGGTGTAATCAACCTTGTCGGTCAAAGCGCCAAGCAGAATAGTGCCTATTTTGCTGTTAGCGTCATTTTCGTCATTGTCACACACACCAGAATAAACTAAGGTGTCTCCTTCATAAACCGAATAGGTAAAACCTTTGATAGCATGAAAAGACAAGCCATCCTTGTGCGCCTTGATAACTTTGCTACCCGAAGTTTCGGTGGTTACGTTTTCTGTAACAATTTTTGTAAAGGATACTTTTGTAAGACCGGTTTGGTCGGCTTCGGGGGCATTAGCATCGTAGTCGGTTGTAGACATTACGATATAATTTTTCTCTTCTGTTTTCTTGTTGTCAAGTAAAGTAATAGTGGATAAAAGTCTAATACCGGAAAAACCTGTGCGACGAGTAGCCACGGGTGAAGCGTTTGATTTTGCCTTTTTAGAAATGCCTAGTGCAGTAGCATTACCAATATTAGCAACATATCCTTCTAAATCTACTCGAAATGGTTTGTTTGCAGGATTATCAGATTCGGAGTTGTCATTGCTAGGATTATTTGCATCTTGATTATCATCGTTGGGACCATTCGCACCTTGGTCGTTTTCGGGAGCGCTTGTGTTTGCACACGAGATTAAACCAACACACATAGTAAATATTAAAAGCAAGGTTAGTAGCAATGATAACGGTTTTTTCATAATCAAATTCTCCTAATTGAATTTTAATCGACTTTTAAGTATAGATTCAAATTTAGATTTTGTCTTAGTGGTGTCTCTTTTTTCTATTAGTGATGTTATGCTACGGATAATAATATTTGTCAATTGTGCCGAAGGTGCAACATCATTGCCACAGGCTACATCTCTTGCGAAGTGAACGGTGTTTAGCGTGATTTGTAGGTTGAGAACGTCACGTTAAAAGGGGGAACGGGTATGTTAGAAAGGTAATATCGCCTGGCTTGTTGCTCTGGCAAACTTAACACGGGGTGGCTTAATCGCCATGAATCTCGTATTCCTCTTGGGGTTTTTCATCCCTTTCAATAGCGCGCTCTCTTGCCAACGCGTGGGCTCTCTCTTCCTTTTCCTCGGTGGTGATTTCCCAGTGGATAAGTACGGCAAGTATCGCTCTGAGGAGTATAACTATACCGAGAATCAAGAGCTCTTGAAGCTCTCTGACAATAACCGTGTTTACAATCTCGGCACCCATCTTGAATTCAAGTGCCAGAGCAAGGTTTCTACCAAGGGCAATAACCGCGTTGGTAGGCTCGGTTGTCTTGTTGAAAAGACGTTTTACATACTGGAACATAACCTTGATTGAACCGAAAATTACAATTGAAATACCGATTATTTCGAGTGTGTGTACCGTCGTTTGCGCGAGGACGTGCAGAATCTCTTTATAGACTTCTAAAAATGAATCAAACATAGTCACCTTCACTTTGTATAGCCTTGGCTATACCCGTTTTGTTTTACAACTACATTATAACACCTCTCGCTATACTTTTCAATAGAGTTTGTTGAATATATTTTTTGCCTATCTGTTATTTATTATTTTCCAATAAACATCTGTGTCCAATAATGTCCGTTTGGAGCGTAACCTACACCGATATGAGTATAGGACGAATTCAAAATGTTTGCTCTGTGTCCCGATGAGTTCATCCACGCATCAACAACTTTTTGTGGTGTTGTTTGACCTCTTGCAATATTCTCACCCGCACTTCGGTAGGTTATCCCAAAGTTTTTTATCATCTGGAAAGGTGTTCCGTAGGTCGGACTTGTGTGTGAAAAATATTTGTTATCTCTCATATCCTCGGACTTTATACGCGCCACTCGGCTGAGTTGCCAATCGTATGTAAGCTCTTTCAAGCCATTCTGCTTTCTTATTTCATTTACAAGCCTTACGACGTCCTTTTCAAAACGCAATACAGACGCGTGCGTAGTCGGCATATTTAATGTCTGTCCGGGGTATATAAGATTTGGATTTTTGATATGTGGGTTTGCGTTTTTGATTTCGCCCAGCCCCACCTCATATTTTACTGCGATTTTCCACATACTGTCGCCCTTAACCACCGTGTAAGTTTCGGTTGCAGATGCTGTCAAGGATAAAACGGAAAACATCATAATCGCGCACAATGCAAATAATAACAGTTTCTTCATTCTATACCTCCCTATATTAAAAATGCCGTCAATGATAAATTAATCATTAACGTATTAATTATAGCATATTTGGGAGGTTGTTTCAAATGTAATAAGTGGAGATAGAGGGCAATTCCCCTTGTTCGAACATATATTAGGCGATTCTAATACTAACCCTTGCCAAAACCGATACTTAACCAAAACTTACATATTGCGTTGCCTGCCCCTTTATAGCGCCTGCGACTTAGATAAAGAAAAACCTCACCCTATTCGGATGAGGTTTTTCTGGTGGAGCTTGCTTTAAGAAAGTCGAACCAACAATCTATTTGCTTATTGCGAATCAACTCTCGTTAAATCAAACTTCACATTTTGGAAATAAGATGTATTTTATCCACATTTACTCCGCTTTTCTTTAGTTCTGTCTCGGTAATTAAATAGTCCAAGTTGTGTCTTATACAATTCTCATTGTAATAATTGACTGCCCATTCCATTTTGTTTAACACGGATAAACTTGTCGAGTTGTTGTTGATG
Source organism: Eubacteriales bacterium (assembly GCA_045605175.1). Classification (GTDB taxonomy): domain Bacteria; phylum Bacillota; class Clostridia; order Oscillospirales; family CAG-272; genus UBA1740. The sequence continues at coordinate 8,087 of JAZUPL010000060.1, forward strand.
TTTAATAAAATATTGAATTTGAAAGTTTTAATTTTTCGTAGCCAATCTACCTTGTTTTCCACAATACAAAACTGTATGTAATCGTAAAAATATTGCCCATCCTTGTCTTGAACAACTGGCAAATTTTCGCCTTTTATCAACTCCAAAGCTGATTTGTCTACTATTACACGGGGATAAATAGCAAGTTTGCTTTCTAATTGATAAGCGTTAACTAAAGCCTTTCCATATACGAAGTTCTCACTAAAATGCAATTCTCCAACAACTACTGCTCCCCTTATAAATAAAGCTTGGGCTGTGAACATTAGTTCTTCTATCTTATCTAATATTTCAAAGATTTCCACCACGGCTTGTTCAGGATCTGATTCTTCAATTTCTTTACAAATCAAAATATTGTCGGAGAAAATTTTGAATTTTACATTTTGGTGCTTCTCGATTTCTTGCGTTATGGTTTTGTAAAACAACCAAACCCAATCCAATGTCCATTGCGATTCTTTTTCTATTTTTTGAGTGACACCCAATAAATCAACAAATGCAACTGCGCATTTTTTCTGTATTGGTAAACCTACATCATCAAACACTTTACAAATGCTCCTTATACTAATTTATTTTATGTTCACTGCAGACTTAAATCATTACGAAGCCATTACAATAACTTTCGTGTTGTGTGTCAAGCATTTTTCTCTTTGGGATCCCCGGTAACAATTATGCAGTTAGAATAATTCCAATTGGCGTCCCAAGTCGACGGAATACTATCCCCCTCGTATTTTATCGTCAATGAAGCACAATCTCTAAATGCTTGTCGGTTTATCGTAACGACGGATATAGGAATACGTATTTCTTCAAGTTTGCCACATCCCATAAAAGCAAGTTCATCAATCTTTATTATTGAATTCCCGATATCTATGGCTACAATATTTGAACACATGTAAAAAGCTTGTTTTCCAATGGAAATGATGCTCTCAGGCAAAATAATTTCTTCCAGCAAATCGCAATTCATGAATGCGTTTTCGGGGATATCTGTTTGGTTCGTTATAATTACTTTTCTCAAAGATTTTGGAATGTAATGAGAAAAATACTGATCTTCAACACGGTTGTAACCGTTTACGGTATATTCATACCGATAATAGTAGCCTTGATACGTGGTATCTGACTCAGAAGTTTTTCCGCGATTAGCATTATATGTTGAGCCGAATATATGGCCTAAAACTTTCGTTCTTCCGCTAGTTTCGTTGGGAGAGGCGCCTACAAAAGGTAATGTGA